>JBQGEH010000376.1:0-4643 GCA_052039515.1 Nakamurella sp.
CACGGCCGCGGCGACGGCCACGGCGGCCGCCGACCCGGCGGCCACCCACCGACCGCGCCGAGCGGGGGCCCGGATCGGAGCCGGCCCGGAAGCGGCCGACGCGGTCGCGCCCACCGGGACCACCTCGGTGACGATCTCGTCGACCCGGGTCCGGCCGGCGGCCGGCATCGCCGAGGGATCGGCCACCGTCGTCACATCGGCCACCGTCGTCGGATCGGCCACCGTCGTCGGACCGGCCACCGTCCCGCGGACCCCCGCGGCGCGGTCGGGGCCCGCGGACGCCCCCGTGACCGGCCCCGACCCGTCCCAGCCGGCGGGCAGCGGCGGCAGCTGGCGCAGCACGGTGATCGGTTCACCGTCACCGCTGCGGGGGACGTCGTCCCGGGGCACCGCCGACAGCAGCGCGCGGGCGGCGGCGGTGGAGGCCGGCCGGTCGGCGGGCGCGGTCGCGACCAGCGCCCCGAGGACGACCCGCAGCACCGGATCGGTGACGGCGGACAACGCCGCCCGGACGTCGTCGACCTCCCCGCCGCCGAGCAACGTCAGCCCGAGGCGCCCGACGGCGTACAGGTCGTGCCGGACGTCGGGTGGGACGCCGCCCGCGAGCACCTCCGGCGGCAGGTAGCCGGGCGTGCCGATGACGGTGCCCACCTGGGTCAGTCGCGCGTCCCGGACGCCGATGGTGAGGCCGAAATCCGCCAGCAGCACCTCGAGGCGGTCACCGGAGCGCAACAGCAGGTTGCCGGGCTTGACGTCCCGGTGGATGAGCTGGGCGGCATGGACGGCGCCGAGGGCGTCCAGCACCTGGTCGAGGACGAGGACCACGGTGCCTTCGGCGAGCGGGCCGTAGTCGCCGATGAGGGTCTGCAGCGAGCCGCCGTCGATCAGTTCGCTGACGATGACGACCATCCCGTCGTCGGCCGCCCAGGCGTAGGGGCTGACCACCCGCGGGTGCTGCAACCGCACGGCCTGCTCCCGGGCGAACCGCAGCAGCTCGCCCGCGTCCCTCTGGCGTAGCAGTTTGGCGGCGCACCAGCGGCCGCGGTCGCGGTCCCAGGCGCGCCACACGGTGCCGGTGCCGCCGGTGCCGACGGGGTCGCACAGCAGGTAACGACCCGCGATGAGCTCGGCGTCGACGGCGCACCTCCCCCGGTCGGCCGCCCGGACGGCGGACGCCCCCAGTATCCCCGCCCCACCGACCCCGACCGTCCGCGCTTTCGGGGTGATGCTGCCCGCTCAGCGGGCACGATCACCCCGAATCCGGGGAAGAGGCCCCGGAACGACGACAGCCGCGCCCCGGGATCGGGGAACGCGGCTGTCGGGTGGTCCGGCTCAGCGGGACCGGGGCTGCCAGGTGACGATGGCGGCGGACGGCGCCCGCCACGGCACGACGTCGCGGCGGTAGGAGCGGTGCACCGCCTCGGACGCCTCGGCAACGGAGCTCGCGGTGTGCTGGGACGCGCGCCGCAGTTCGGCGTTGGCTCGGTCGAGCTCGTCGCTCATCTCGGCCAGCCGGGCCTGCAGGGCGATGACCTGCGACTCGAGGTCGATGATGCGCTTGATGCCGGCGCGGTTGACACCCTCGTCCTGACTGAGCCGCTGCACCTCGCGGAGCAGTTGGATGTCGCGCTGGGAGTAGCGCCGCCCACCGCTGGGGGTGCGGCCGGGCGATACCAGGCCCTCGCGGTCGTAGGACCGCAGGGTCTGGGCGTGCATCCCGGCCAGCTCGGCCGCTACCGAGATCACGAACAGCGGGGCCAGCTCGTCGAGCGGGACCTCGCGGCGTTTGTCGGCCATCACGACGCTCCCGCCCCGACCGTGCTGCCGCCGGCCCGGGCCACCGCGGCGGTGATCGCCGCGCGGGGGTCGTCGGTCTGCTCGGCCGCGTAGGTCTCCAGGGCGGCCTTCGCCGCGTCGCTCATCCGGGCCGGCACCGCCACCTCGACGGTGACGATGAGGTCGCCCTGCCGGCCGTCCTTGCGGCTCACGCCGGCGCCCTTGACCCGGAACTTGCGTCCGGACGCGGTGCCGGCGGGCACCCGCAGGGTGACCGGGGCGTCCAGGGTGGGGACGGTCAGCGAGGTGCCCAGGGCCACCTCCGGGAACGTGACCGGCACGGTCAGCGTCAGGTTGTCGCCGTTGCGGCCGAACATCGGGTGCGCGGCGACGTGCACGGTGACCAGCAGATCACCGGCCGGACCGCCGTTGACCCCTGCCGACCCCTTGCCGGCCAGCTTGATCCGCTGGCCATCGGTGACGCCCGCGGGGATCCGGGTGGTCAGCGACTTCGACGTCAGCACGGTGCGCTCACCGTGGCAGGTCGGGCACGGCTCGTCGATGACCATGCCGGTGCCGCGGCAGTTCTTGCACGGCTCGGAGAACGCGAACGACCCCTGGTTGCGGGTGACGAGACCCTTGCCGTTGCAGACCGCGCACTCGTGGGCGCTGGTCCCCGGCTTCGCGCCGGTCCCGGCGCAGGTCGGACAGGTGGTCCGCTGACCGAGCTGCAGGGAGACGGTGACGCCGCGGACCGCGTCCTCGAACGAGATCCGCACCTCGGCCTCGGTGTCGGCACCGCGCTGCGCGCGCGACGCCCGGGCACCGTCGCCGCCGCGGTTGAAGAGATTGCCGAAGATGTCGCCCAGCCCGCCACCGCCGCCGCCGTTGCCGGCCCGGCCGAACAGGTCGCCCATGTCGAAGGTGGCGCCGCCCGGACCGCCGAAGCCGCCCGCGCCCGTGCCGGCGCCGGGACGGCGCATGCCGCCCGCGCCGAACAGCGACCGGGCCTCGTCGTACTCGGCCCGCTTCTTGTCGTCGGACAGGACGTCGTAGGCCTCGGAGACGTCCTTGAAGCGGGTCTCCGCGGCCTTGTTGTCGGGGTTCTTGTCGGGGTGGAGCTCCCGCGCGAGCTTGCGGTAGGACTTCTTGATGTCCGCCGCGGACGCCTTCTTGTCGACGCCGAGCGTCTTGTAAAAATCCTTCTCGATCCAGTCCTGCGCGCTCACCCGGAACCTCCTTCCTGTCGTTCAACCGGTGTGTCGATCGTGGTGTCCTCCTCACGAGGAGCGGGGTGCCACGGCCGCGCGGGCCGGGGCACCCCGGGTGCTGCTGTCCGGCTCAGGCCGGGTCCTCGGCGGGCCGGGGCTGCCCGTCGGTCGCCGGGACCTCGTCGCCGAGTCCGGGGACGGCCCCGGTCCGGCTCTCCTGCTCGGCCCGGGCGCGGGCGTCGTCGAGCCGGTCCTGCTGATCGGCGGCCTCGGCCTCGGGGGTGTCGGGAGTGGACACGCTGGGATCTCCGTTCGTCGGTGCGGGTGCGCTGTCGTGCTCGGGGCCGGTGACCACGACCACGGCCGCCCGCAGCGGGCGGTCCTTGAACTCGTACCCGCGCCGGAACACGCTGGTCACCGTGGGTGCCTGCACGTCCGACGAGGTGCCGAACTGGACGGCCTCGTGGTGGGCCGGGTCGAAGGCGTCGCCCTCGGCCCCGTAGCCCTTGAGACCGGCCCGCTCCAGCGCGCCGATCAGCCGGTCGGCGACCGACTTGAAGGCGCCGGTGAGGTCGCCGTGCTTCTGGGCGAGCTCGATGTCGTCCAGCACCCCGAGCAGCTCGCCGACCACGGCCGCCTTGGCGGTGACCGCGGCCACCTCCCGGTCGCGGTCGACCCGCTTGCGGTAGTTGGCGTACTCCGCGGTGACCCGCTGCAGATCGGCCGTCCGCTCGGCGAGGTCGGACGCGAGCTTGGCGAACTCCTCGCTGTCGGCGCTCACCTGGGCCCCGATCGGCTGGCCGGCCTGCGCGGGGTCGCCCGGGTCACCCGCGGCGGGGAAGGGCCCCGTCGCGTCCCGGACGTCCCCGGTGTCGGGGTCGATCCGGCGCTTGTCCCTGAACACGACGTGCGGCTCCTCTGGTCCGGTGCTGCTGGTCTGGTCGGGTCCCGTCACTTCTTGGCCTCGTCATCGACGATTTCCGCGTCGACGATCTCCTCCTCGTTCGAGGAGCCGTTCGGGACGTCACCGGTCGGCGCGTTGCCGTCGGCCTGCTGCTGGGCGTAGAGCGCCGACCCCAGGGTCTGCGACTCGTTGGCCAGCGTCTCGACCGCCGACTTGATCTCGGCCAGGTCGGTGCCCTTCAGCGCCTCGTTCACCTTGGCGATCGCCTCGTTGACCCGCTCCTTGGGCTCCTCGGGCAGCTTCTCGTCGTTGTCCTTGACGAACTTCTCCGTCTGGTAGACGAGCCCCTCGGCCTGGTTGCGGACCTCGGCCTCCTCGCGGCGGGCCTTGTCCTCCTCGGCGTGCGCCTCGGCCTCGCGCATCATGCGGTCGATCTCGTCCTTGGACAGGGCCGAGCCGCCGGTGAGCTTGATGGACTGCTCCTTGCCGGTGCCCAGGTCCTTGGCGGTGACGTGGACGATGCCGTTGGCGTCGATGTCGAAGGTGACCTCGATCTGCGGCACGTTCCGCGGGGCCGGCGGCAGGCCGGTCAGCTCGAACATGGCCAGCTTCTTGTTGTACGCGGCCACCTCACGCTCACCCTGGTAGACCTGGATCTGCACGGACGGCTGGTTGTCCTCGGCCGTCGTGAAGATCTCGGAGCGCTTCGTCGGGATCGTGGTGTTCCGCTCGATGAGCTTGGTCATGATGCC
>JBQGEH010000377.1:0-3303 GCA_052039515.1 Nakamurella sp.
ACCCCCGGCGCGGCCGCCGCGGGCGAGCCGACCCGGGACGACGCACCCGCACGTGAGGGTCGCCACGCGACGCACGCGGTCGCCGTGTCCGCCGACACCTACGGGCGGCACGCCGCCACCAGCTGAGCCGACTCAGAACGCCGGCACCAGCACCAGCAGCGTCGGCAGCAGCAGCAGCCCGGCGGCGGCGGCGTAGGCCGCCCGGCGCACGCCCGGTCGGGGTTCGGCCGGCCCGCCGAGCCGCTCGACCCGCGTCGTCACCGCCTCGTGCGCGGCCGGACCGCCGAGCCGGCACAGCGCGGTCCGCAGGGCGGCCCGCTCGTCGACCGACGCGGCGGCGGAATCGTCGGCCATCATCTCGACCAGCGCGGCCACCGCCCGCTGCGCCCGCCGGACGCTGGTCAGGAACGGCACCGCCGCGCCCCAGGCCACGAACGGCAGCACGACGAGGTCGTGCCGCAGCCGCAGGTGGGCGCGCTCGTGGGCGAGCACGAGCTGCAGTTCGGTGTCGTCCAGAGCGTCCAGGGTGCCGCGGGAGACGACCAGCCGCGGGACGGCGCCCGGCAGGCAGTAGGCGACCGCGGTCGGGTGGTCGAGGACCAGCACGCCCGGCTCCGGCGGCCAGGGGGTGGCCAGGATGTCCAGGGCGTCGTGCTGCTGCTGCCGGGCGGCGTTGGCCCGGGCGATGCTGCGCATCAGCGTCCAGAACAGGCGCAGGCCCAGCGCCACGGTGAGTGCCAGCACCACCAGCCGGGCCGCCCCCCAGCCGCGCAGCGGATGGCCCTCCACGATGTTGCCGACCACCGTCCACACCGCCCCGGGCAGGCTGTCGCCGTGGTCGTGGAACGCGAGCTCGAGACCCGCACCGAGCAGGGACAGTCCGGCGGCGAGTCCGACCGCCTGCCAGAGCACCAGCGCGGCCACCGGTTCCCGCTGCACCCAGCGGGCCCGGGTGAGCAGCCGCGGGACCGGGACGGCCAGCAGCACCGCGAGCACCGCGAGCAGCGCACCGGTCAGGAGCACGGGTCAGTCGCGCCGACGCCGACGCAGCGCACCGCGCAGGACGTCCGCCTCCTCGGCCGAGGCCCCGCCCACGAAGTGGGCGAGCGCCGCCGACGGATCGGCCGCGTCGGCCAGCACCGCCCGCAGCGTCTCGGCGACGTGCTCCTCGCGGGTGGCCGTCGGCGCGAAGGACGCCGCCCGGCCCACCTTGTGGCGGACCACGAAGCCCTTGTTCTCCAGCCGGGACAGCACGGTGAGCAGCGTGGTGGCGGCCAGGTCCGGGTTGGGCAGCCGGGTGGCGAGCTCGGCCACGGTCAGCGGGCCGGACGCGTCCCACAGGACGTTCATCACGGCACGTTCGAGATCGCCGAGGGTCTTCACGTCCCCACCCTCTCAGAGTTGTGCGTCATATCGCTCTACGAGCCGTAGAACTTTCTACTTCACGTAGAGCATACTGGGTGCATGGCCCCCACCGCAGCCCTGGAGCGACCGGTCCCGGTCACGTCCACGGACGCGCCGGTCGCCCGGGTCCTGCTGGTCGACGACCGGCCGTTGGTCCGGGCCGGCCTGGTGTCGATCCTCGCCGGGTCCGCCGCCGAGGTGCACACCGTGAGCTCGCTGGCCGAGGCGCTGACCGCGGTGGCCGGTGCGGGACGGTTCCGCACGATCGTGGTCGCGGCCCACCTCATCGACGCGACCACCTGGTGCCGGCTGGCCGGCGCCGCCCCCGGGGTCGCGTTGGTCGCCCTGGGCGGCGACCGCCGCACCGACCCGGCGTGCGCCCGGTTCGTGCCGCTGGCCGAGAACGCCGCGGCGGGCGCCATCCGCGCCGCCGTCGCGTCCGGTCCCGGTGGGGCGTGCCCGAGCCGCCGCGGGTGCGCCCTGCGCGACGAGACCGCCACCTGCACCCCGCAGGAGCTGCGCATCCTGGGGCTGATCGGCGACGGACTGAGCAATCGCGAGATCGCCGACCGGCTGGGGATCGCGGAGAAGACGGTGAAGAACTACATCACCGGCCTCTTCGCCAAGCTCGGTGTCACCCGCCGCACCCACGCCGCCGCCGTCGCGTGGCGGCTCGCCGGGCCCGGGCCGGTCGTCGCCGGACGTCTGTCGGCCTGAGCCGGGCGGGTCCGGGTGACCCGTCGTCCTGTGCTACCTTTCCGGTAGGTAATGAGTGTCAGCACGAAGCCCTGGCTCGCTGACCAGCAACCCTCTCCCGTGGTGGGGTGCTCCAGGTGACGACCCGGCCGGATCGACCGATCCGGCAAGCACAGCGGACGCGCGGCGTCCTTCCCGGAGCGGTGGTGGCGGATGCGTCGGACGACGGCGGCCGGACGGCGGTGGGTGACCCGCCGGCACATCGACCTGCAGCGGGTGAGCAGCGCGCTCTGCGGCTGACCCGCGGGTCTCCCCGCGGTCCCGTCGCACCGTCCCTGTTCCGATCGGAGTCCCCCGTTGTCCGCACCCCTGCACCTGGCCGTCGCCCTGGACGGCGCCGGCTGGCATCCCGCCGCCTGGCGTGAGCCCACCGCCCGGCCCGACGAGCTGTTCGCCGCCGGCTACTGGGTCGACCTGGCCCGGGAGGCCGAGCGCGGCCTGCTCGACCTGGTCACCATCGAGGACTCCCTCGGTCTGCAGTCCACCCGGCGCGACCGCCCGGACGGCCGGACCGACCAGGTCCGGGGCCGACTCGACGCCGTCCTCGTCGCGTCCCGGGTGGCCCCGGCGACCACGTCGGTCGGAGTGATACCGACGGTCCAGGTCACCCACACCGAGCCGTTCCACGTCTCCAAGGCCGTGGCGACCCTGGACTTCGTGAGCCGTGGACGGGCCGGCTGGCGTCCGCAGGTGTCGGTCAGCCCGGCGGACGCCGCCCACTTCGGCCGCCGCACGGTGCCCCCGGTGTTCGACGGCTCCCCCGCCGCGGCCGCGGCCGTCGACGAGCTGTTCGCCGAGGCCGACGACCACGTCGAGGTCGTCCGTCGGCTGTGGGACAGCTGGGAGGACGGCGCCGAGATCCGCGACGTCGCCACCGGCCGGTTCGTCGACCGGAACCGCCTGCACCACATCGACTTCAGCGGCCGCTACGTCGACGTCCGCGGGCCCTCCATCGTCCCGCGACCGCCGCAGGGACAGCCGGTGGTGGCCGCACTGGCCCACCCCGACCGGCCCGACCGCTTCGCCGCCACCGGCGCCGATCTCGTGTTCGTCACCCCCCACGACCGCGCGTCCGCCGCCCACATCGTCGACACCGTGCGGGGTCTGCGCGCAGAGCTGGCCCCGGCGGCCGCCCCGTTGCGG
>JBQGEH010000378.1:0-2152 GCA_052039515.1 Nakamurella sp.
ACCGCGGTCAGCTGCGCGCCCTCCAGCACCAGATGCGGCGAGGACAGCAGCAGGACGGCGTCCTTGGCCGACGTCGGGTCACCCTCGCAGGCGTTGACCACCACCACCGGGCGACGGGCGCGGCCACCGGCGGCCGCGACCGCGGCGAGCTTGCGGGCGGTCGGGAAGCCGCCGCCGGAGCGGCCGCGCAGCGCGATCCGGTGGGCGGCGTCGAGCAGCCGGGCGGGCGCGTCGGCCGGCATCGGGCCCCACCGGGCGTGGTGGACGGCCCAGCTGCGGACGGCGGTGGCGGGCAGCAGACGCTGCGGATCGTCGGCGGACGGCAGCGGTGCGGTGGCGGTGAGCAGGGCGGTGGGCGTCTTCGGAGGACCGTCTCCCGGACGTGGTGGAGGGCCGCGGTGTCGCGCAGCCGGCTGTCGGGGTGGCGGGCGCGGCCGCGCCGGAGGACCAGCGCGACGGCGACCGCGGAGAGGCAGGCGGCGTCCAGCGCGAGCATCCAGGCGGTGGTGCCGTCTCCCCCGGCCACGCGGAGGCCGTGCAGCAGCGCGATCGGCCACATGGCGTAGGCCGACAGGTGCACCGCCCGCCACAGTCCGACCGGCAGGTGCCGGCGGAACCAGCTGGTGACCGCGACCGCGATGACCAGATCGACGGCGACGGTGCCCAGCCCGACCCAGAACGGGTCGTAGCCGGCCGCGAACGGCACGATCACGTCGACGAGGCCGATGTCGACGTAACCGTCGGCGATCGCGGTGGCGATGTGCAGGGCGAGGAACACCATCGCGGTCATCGACAGCGACCGGTGCAGCCGGAGCACGGCGGCCCGGGTGAGCACGGCGCCGCCGGCCCGGCCGGCGGTGAGCACCCCGAGCACCACGGTCGCGGTGAAGAGCACGAGGGTGACCGCGCCGGCGGCGCGGCTGACGTACCAGAGCGTCTGTCCGTCCATCAGGCACCGCCCGCCGGCCAGTCACCGGTGCGGGACACGGTGCCGTCCAGGTGCACCAACCGGGCGGAGAGCCCCGCCCGGTCCAGCCAGGCGACCGCCGACGGGCCGTGGACGATCGCCGCGGTGGCCGCGGCGTTGGCGTCGACGCAGGTGGCGGCGGCGACGGAGGCCGTGCGCCAGTAGGGCGGTGGGTTCGTCCCGGTGCGTGGGTCGACGATGTGGTGGGTCGGGGTGCCGCCGCGAACCCACCGTCGGGTGGTGATCGAGGAGGTGGCCAGACCGCCCGCGGCAACGGCCACGATCTGGTCCGCCGGGGATCCGGCGCGGTGGTCGTCGCCGATCTCGAGCGCCCACCCACCGTCCGGGACCGGTCCGGCAACGGCGACATCCCCGCCGAGGGACACCAACACGCCCACGCCGAGCCTGCCGGCGATCAGGGTGGCGGCGCGGTCGGCTGCATAGGCCTTGGCCGAGGCGCCCAGGTCCAGGCCGACCCCGGCGGGCACGGTCAGCGTGCGGGCGTGCGGATCGTGCCGGAGCCGGCGGTGGCCGGGCGCCGGCCGGGCCTCGGCGGTCGCGGCGGTGACCGTCCGGGTGATCACCGCGGCCAGGTCGTCGTCGTAGCCGAGGGCGATGAGCGCGCCGGCGACGGTGGGGTCGACGAGGCCGTCGGTGGCCCGGGCGGTGTGCAGCGCGGCGGCGGTCAGCGCGTCCAGGGTGTCCGACAGCGGCACCGGACGCCCGGGTCGGGCGACCACGGCGGCGAGTTCACTGTCGGGACGGAACCGGCTGCACGCCCGGTCCACGTCGGCGAGGACGTCGCTCAGCATCTCCCTGGCGGCGGGCAGCGCCTCGGCGTCGGTGACGACGAGCCGCGCCGTCGTCGACCAGACGTCGAAGGTCGTCGCGGCCGGACCCAGCAGCGCGGTCATCACGACCCGCCCGACCGGGCGTGGCCCTGGCGGGCCGTGGACGGCGAGGGTGCCGCCGACGGGGTCAGCGTGCTGCCGCTCTTCGACGACGTGGTGTCGTCGTCCGCGGCGGTACCGGAGCCGGTGTCCACGGAGCCGGTGCCGGTGGAGCTCGTCGTGCTGGTGTCGTCGGCCTGGGCTCTCAGCGTCACGGTGAGCACCGCGGGGGCGGCCACCGCGGCGGCGACCGTGCCGGCGGTGATCGTGCGCACCAGCGACGTCATCGACCGGT
>JBQGEH010000379.1:0-4024 GCA_052039515.1 Nakamurella sp.
CTGCGCCACAGCCGGGGACGCTGGCCGGCCCACCGGACCCGGACACCGAGGTCGTTCATCCGGTCGCGCCGGCGGTGCAGCTCCTCTCGGTTGAAGCCCATCAGGAAACGCACCTCGTCCGGCGAGCGCTTCCAGTTCTCCGTCGAGAACGCGTACGCCGACAGGTATTTCACGCCGAGCTCGATGCAGCCCTCGACGACGTCGAACAGCGCGGCCTCGCCACGCTCGTGGCCTGCGGTCCGGGGCAGCCCGCGGGCCTTGGCCCAGCGGCCGTTGCCGTCCATCACCAGCGCGACGTGGTGTGGGACCAGCTCTCGGGGGATGTCCGGCGGCCGCTCGCCGGAGGCGTGCGGGATCGGCGGGACGGGGACGCGCGCGGTCACGGGGCGACCCGTTCGACCAGCGGCAGCGACCGCAGCCCGCGTTCGAGGTGCCACTGCAGCAGCGCCGACACGAGCCCGGACGCCTCCCGTCGGTGCAGCGGCTCGGCGGCCTCGGCGGTCGCCCAGTCGCCGTCGGCCAGTGCCTGCATGAGCAGCAGGCTGGCCGGAGCGGGTCGGATGACCGCTCCGTTGCGGCAACCGGGGCACAGCAGTCCCCCGGCGGCGATGTGGAACGCGGCGTGCGGGCCGGGCTCGCCGCAGCGCGCACAGGACGACAGCGCCGGCGCCCAGCCGGCCAGCCCCATGGCGCGCAGCAGGAACGCGTCCAGCACCAGCGACGGGTCGCGGTCGGTCTCGGCCAGCGCCCGCAGCGCCCCGACCAGCAGCAGGTACAGCCGCAGGCTGGGTTGGCGTTCCTCGGCGGTGAGCCGTTCCGCGGTCTCCACCAGCACGGTGCCGGCCGTGTAGCGGCCGTAGTCGGCGGTGATGGCGGGTCCGAAGGTGTCCACCGAGACGGCCTGGGTGACGATGTCGAGGTTGCGGCCCTCGTAGAGCTGGACGTCGACGTGGCTGAACGGCTCCAGCCGGGAGCCGAACTTGCTGCGGGTGCGCCGGACGCCCTTCGCGACGGCGCGCACCCGGCCGGTGCGCCGGGTCAGCAGGGTGACGATGCGATCGGCCTCACCGAGTTTGGCGACGCGCAGCACCACCCCGGTATCGGTGTAGACGGCCACCGGCCCATCCTGCCACCGTGTGCGGACCGGTCCGGGGTCCGACACCGCCGGGTGACCAGCGGCACCGCCCGGGCCGGAGGGCGCTGCGCCCACGGCCGAACCGGCGGTCGCGGTGACGGACCGGGGACTCGGCTCGTTGCACTGATGCACCGAGGGGATGGGGTTTCTCGTATGGAGGTCGCGGCGACGATCCGCAAGGCCCTTCCCGACGACGCCGACGCGTTCTCGGCCTGCCATTACGCCTGCTGGCAGGAGGCCTACGGCGAGTTGTGGGAGCCCGAGCGGTTCGCGGCCCTGGACCCCGCCGAGCTCGCCCGCATCCGGCGCGAGGAGATCGTCGACGGCGAGTTCGAGCACTGGCTGGCCGAGGTCGACGGCGAGGTCGCCGGCATCGCGATGTCCGGGCCGGCCGGTGACGACGACTCCCCCACCGACCTCGAGCTGTACGCCATCTACGTCCGCGAGGCGTTCTACGGCACCGGCATCGCCACCAAGCTGCTGAACGCGGCGACCGGTGAGCACCCGGTGTCGTTGTGGGTGTACCGCGACAACCCGCGGGCCAGCGCCTTCTACGTCAACCGCGGGTTCATCCCCGACGGCTCCGAGCGCGTCGATCCCTCGGGGATCCTCGAGCTCCGCTTCGTGCGTCGCTGACGCCCGGTCCACCCATCGGTGGACCTCGACGTCCTCCCCCGAGACCGCCGCTCCGCCGACGGTGCCGGCCACCTCCCGACGGAAAGCTGATGTCAGTGCAGCCGACCGGCTGCGACACCAGCACCGGGAACCGAGGTCGGGTCATGTCCACCATCCGCCGCATCACCGCCACCCTGGGCGCCACCGTCGCGCTCTGCGTCATCGGGGCCGAGGCCGCGTCGGCGGCGCCGCTGCCGTCGCCGGCCACGGCGGGCACGGTGAAGGTGGGTGCCCCGCAGTTCGCCGACGACTTCTCGGTCGTCGACGGCACGCCGTTCACGCTGAACCTCACCTCGGCCACCCAGGGCCAGGGCCTGTACGGGCCGAGCAACGGCTGGTTCCCGGGCGAGTACCCGTCCTTCCCGGTGGTCTCCCCCGGCAGCGGCTCGACGTGGGGCATCACCCACTGGGCGTTCGGTGGTGACGCGGCCTGGTCGGTGTCCTACGACTTCACCGACTCCGACGGATCTGTGGACACGGTCACCATGTCGTCGCAGAACGAGAACCAAGGCGAGACGTGCACCGTGACCGGACCGACCGCGAGCCGCTGGACCTGCAGCCTGGACGGCAGCCAGGCCACCCTGCACGCCTCGACCGCCCAGATGAACCTGTCGCCCTCCGACCGCAACGCCTTCGCGCAGGCCCTGTCCAACGTGTGCAGCGCCTCCTCCGGACACGGCGCGACCTGCACGTTCCTGCCGACCGCCCAGCCCACCTACACCGAGGGCACCACCGGTTTCGTGCCGAAGGGGGCCAACACCGAGCCGGGCTGCTTCCCCGCCGGCGACCCGCGGGACAGCTACCAGTACACCGGGAGCGGCGAGACCAGCCAGACCACGTCCTACGACGACTCGATCTCCGAGAGCGCCAGCGTCGGCATCGAGGGCGTCGCCGACTTCGGCATCTCGCACACCCGCGGCTTCGGCCAGTCGTTCAGCTCCGGGGCCAGCTACTCGGACGGCTACACGATCGACGCGCCCTACGGCTACCTGGCCACCCCGTTCTGGTACCCGACGATCGCGAGCACGACCGGGAACTTCACCGCCACCATCGGCGGCACCACCTACGACCTGGACGGTGTCACCCTGCGGACCGCCGGCGTGGCCGGCACCACGGACGGCCACACGTTCGGCGACGCCACCGCGACCTTCACCCAGCAGCCGATGACGAAGGCCGAGTGGACGCAGAACTGCGGCCAGGCCACCCCGCCGCCCTTCCTCCGCTGACGCCGCACCGTCGCAGCCCCGCCGGCCACCGGCGGGGCTGTCGTCGTCCCCGGGCTGGCAAGCTGGACCGGTGAGTCGCACCGTCGCCCGGACCCGTATCCGCACCTTCCGCGACGGCCGCTTCGTCCTCCGCGAGGACGTCGTCGCCGGTGAGGAACCGCTGGAGATCCGGGTCGGTGGCACCGCGATGGCGGTGACCATGCGCACGCCGGGTCACGACGTGGAGCTGGTGCACGGCTTCCTGCACGCCGAGGGTGTCATCGCCGACGCCGAGGACGTGGTCGTCGCGCGCTACTGCGACGGGGTCGACGCGCAGGGCCGCAACACCTACAACGTGATGGACGTGTCGCTGGCCGGCGGGCGGGTGCTGGACCCGGCCCGGCAGCGCACCGTGGACGGCACCTCGGCGTGCGGGGTGTGCGGGTCGGCGTCCATCGACGCCATCGCCCAGCGGTCGAGATTCGTCTCACCGCAGCAGGTCTCGCTGACTCCGGAGGCGGTGCTGGCGCTGCCGCGGGCGTTGCGGGCCGGGCAGAGCTCCTTCGAGCGGACCGGCGGCATCCACGCCACGGGGCTCGCTTCGGCCGACGGCACGATGGAGCTGATCCGGGAGGACGTCGGCCGGCACAACGCGATGGACAAGGTGATCGGGGCCGCGTTGCTGGCCGGACGGCTGCCGCTGGCGGAGTCGGTGCTGGTGACGTCGTCGCGGGCGTCGTTCGAGCTGGTGCAGAAGGCCGTGCTGGCCGGCTGTGGGGTGCTCGTCGCGGTGAGCGCGCCGTCGTCGCTGGCCGTGGAGTTGGCCCGGGACCGGGGGCTGACCCTCATCGGCTTCACCCGGGACGCAAGCTTCAACGTCTACAGCGGCGCGCACCGCGTCACCGGCACCTGACCCGCCCGGGACAGACGAATCGGGGCTGTTCGTGACCGCTGCGCGGTCTGGACCGGCCCCGATTCGGAAAACTCGGTCAGGCGCTCTTCTCGCGGG
>JBQGEH010000380.1:0-11691 GCA_052039515.1 Nakamurella sp.
GACCTCGACCTCGAGCGGAGCGGCCGGCGTCCCGAGCTCGACCCCGACCGCGGACACGGGCGACACGTCCCCGAGCGGCACCGTCGGGACCACCGGCGGCGACGCACCCACCGCGCCGCCGCAGCCCGCCGGTGACCCGACCGACGTCGTGACCGGCCTCGACGCCCCCTGGTCCGTGGTCTTCGTGGGTGACACCGCGCTGGTCAGCGAGCGGGACACCGGACTCATCCGGCAGCTCGGCCCGGACGGTCCCCGCGACGTCGGCACCGTCGACGGCGTCGAGGCCCGCGGCGAGGGGGGCCTGCTCGGCCTGGCCACCTATCCGGCCGACGCGCCCACGATGCTCTACGCCTACTTCACCGGCGCCGACGACAACCGCGTCGTGCGGATGCCGCTCACCGGGGACGCGACCGCCGGGTTCGGGCTCGGCCCGGCCGAGGTGGTCTTCGACGGGATCGTCAAGAACACCACCCACAACGGCGGCCGCATCGCGTTCGGCCCCGACGGGATGCTGTATCTGACCACCGGCGACGCCCAGCAGCGCGACACCCCGCAGGACCCGGACGCGCTCAACGGCAAGATCCTGCGGCTCACCCCGGAGGGCGACGTCCCCGACGACAACCCGGTCGCCGGGAACCCGATGTGGTCGATGGGCCACCGCAACCCGCAGGGCCTCGCCTGGGACGCCGACGGCCGGCTGTGGGCCGCCGAGTTCGGCCAGAACACCTGGGACGAGCTGAACCTGATCGAGCCGGGCGCGAACTACGGCTGGCCCGAGGTCGAGGGCGTCGCGGGCACCGACGGCTTCGTCGACCCGGTGCAGCAGTGGCCGACCAGCGAAGCCAGCCCCAGTGGCATCGCGATCGCCGGCGGCACCGTCTTCATCGCCAACCTGCGTGGCGAGCGGCTACGTGCGGTGAGCATCGACGACCCCTCCCGATCGACCGAGTACTACGCCGGGGGGTACGGTCGTCTTCGCGACGTCGTCGTCGCCCCCGATGGCGCGCTGTGGATCGTCACCAACAACACGGACGGTCGAGGGGAGCCGCAGGACGGAGACGATCGCGTGCTCCGTGTGGGACTCACCCCGGCCTGACGTCCGGCGGGTGACGACGTGGCGGCCGCGGGGGTTCGGCCCATCACGGACACCCCGGAGGACCCGACCATGACCGACGCGACCGACTGTTCCGCCCGACCCGCCCGGGGAGGCCGCCCGTGTGCGGCCTGAGCGGGGAGATCCGCTTCGACGACCACCCCGCCGACGTCGAGGCCGTCGCCCGCATGTCCTGCGTGCTCGAGCCGCGCGGACCCGACGGCCAGGGACTCTGGCAGCAGGGCCGGGTGGCGCTCGCCCACCGCCGGCTGTCCATCATCGACCTGTCCGACGCCGGCGCGCAGCCGATGCTCGATCCCGACCTCGGGCTCGCCGCGGTGTTCAACGGCTGCATCTACAACTACCGGGAGCTGCGCGACGAGCTCGCCGGCCACGGCTACCGCTTCTTCTCCACCTCCGACACCGAGGTGATCCTCAAGGCCTACCACCGGTGGGGCACCGACTTCGTGTCGCACCTGCTCGGCATGTTCGCCGTCGTCCTCGTCGAGCGCGGCAGCGGCCGGGTGGTGATGGCCCGGGACCGGCTCGGCATCAAGCCGCTCTACCTCGCGGCGACGCCCGGTCGGCTGCGCTTCGCGTCCTCGTTGCCGGCCATCCTGGCCGGCGGCGACGTCGACACCACCATCGACCCGGTCGCCCTGCACCACTACATGAGCTTCCACGCGGTCGTGCCGCCGCCGCTGACGATCCTCAGCGGGGTCCGCAAGCTGCCGCCGGCGACGGTCCGCGTCATCGAACCCGACGGCCGGGCCACCGACACCCGGTACTGGGAGCCCAGCCACACCCGGGATCCGCGGTACGCCGGGATGAGCGACGGCGACTGGCAGCAGGCGGTGCTGGAGAAGCTGCGGGTGGCCGTCCGGCGGCGGATGGTCGCCGACGTGCCGGTCGGGGTGCTGCTGTCCGGCGGCATCGACTCGTCGCTGGTGGTGGCGCTGCTGGCCGAGCAGGGTCAGCGGGACCTCGCCACCTTCAGCATCGGCTTCGAGCGGGTCGGCGAGTACGAGGGTGACGAGTTCGCCTACTCCGACCTGGTCGCCCGTGAGTTCGGCACCGACCACCACCAGCTGCTCATCCCGTCCGCCGACGTCCTCGACGGGCTGGACGGCGCCGTCCAGGCGATGAGCGAACCGATGGTCAGCCACGACTGCGTCGCCTTCTACCTGCTCTCGCAGCAGGTGTCCCGGCACGTCAAGGTCGTGCAGTCCGGGCAGGGCGCCGACGAGGTGCTCGCCGGGTACGAGTGGTACCCGCCGCTCGCCGCGGTGGACCCGGCCGACCCGGACGCGGCGCTGGACGTCTACGCCCGGCACTTCTTCGACCGGACCCACGACGAACTCGGCGGCATCCTCACCGACCGGTGGACGCTGCCCGGCAGCCCCAGTCACGACCTGGCCCACGAGTGGTTCCACCGCGCCGGTGCCGACACCGCGCTGGACCGGGCGCTGCGGCTGGACTCGCTGGTCATGCTGGTCGACGACCCGGTGAAACGGGTCGACACCATGACGATGGCCTGGGGGCTCGAGGCCCGGGTGCCGTTCCTGGACCACGAGTTCGTCGAGCTGTGCGCGGCCGTCCCGCCGGAGCTCAAACTGGCGCACGGCGGCAAGGGCGTGCTGAAGGAGGCGTCCCGGTCGCTGCTGCCGTCCGCGGTGGTCGACCGGACCAAGGGCCACTTCCCGGTGCCGGCCATCATCAGCCTGCAGGGCCGCTACCTGGACCGGGTCCGCGACGCCCTGCACGCCCCGGCCGCCCGCGAGCGCGGACTGTTCCGTCCGGAGTACCTGGACCGGCTGCTCGCCGACCCCAACCGGCACCGCACCAACCTCGGGTCCAACCAGCTCTGGCAGGTCGGGCTGCTCGAGATGTGGCTGCAGCGGCACGGGGTCGGCGCATGACCGACGACCCGGTGGCCGGGGCGCTGCCGCCCATCCTCGCGGGCTACGGGACGCCGCCGCTGGACGAGGCGCTGACTCCCGACGGCGCCGTCCGATCGGTGTACGCACCGGTGTTCGGGGTGCTCGACGGCCTCGGGGCTGTCCGCCTCGCCGCCCGGACGGAGAAGCTGCACGCGCTCCGTCAGGAGCAGGGGATGATCTTCAGCGCACCGGTCGGGGGTCACCTCAAGGAGCAGGTGTTCCCGCTGTGCGCGGTGCCGCGCATCATCGGTGCGGACACCTGGTCGATGTTGTCCGCGGGGGCCGCGCAGCGGGCGCGGGCGCTCAACGCCGTCCTCGCCGACGTCTACACCGACCGGCCGGACGGCGGGCCGGCCGCCATCGTGGCCGCCGGCATCGTGCCCGACCGGCTGGTCCGCGGCGCCCCCGGGTACCTGCCCGCCGCCACCGGCCTGGTGCCGGCCGAGATCCCCCGCGCGGTGGTCTACGGCATCGACCTGCTCACCGACGAAGCCGGCCGCTGGGTGGTGCTGGAGGACAACCTGCAGGTGCCGTCCGGCAGCGCCTACGCCCTCGCGAACCGGCGGACAACGGCGGCGGCCTTCCCGGAGCTGACCGCGACCGTTCCCGGAGTGCGCTCCCCGGAGGTGCTGGGCGGGGTGTTCCGGTCGGCGCTGGACGCGGTCCGGCCACCGCGGTGCGGCGGCCGGCCGCAGCCGGCGGTGCTGTCCGACGGCCCGGGCAACTCGGCCTGGTACGAGCACCGGCTATTGGCGCAGGAGATGGGTGTCCCCGTGGTGCACCCCGACGATCTGGTCGCCGACGGGGACGGGGTGGCGGCGACGGTCGACGGGGCGCCGCTGCACCTGGACGTCCTGTACCGGCGGGCGGGCGCCGCCGAACTCATCAACACCGACGACGGCCCCGGCGGCCTGATCCGGCGCGCCATGGCCGCCGGCACGCTGACCGTGGCCAACGCCCCCGGCAACGGGGTCGCCGACGACAAGGCGATCTACGCCTTCGTGGGCCCGATGATCCGCTTCTACCTCGGCGAGGACCCGATCCTGGACGACGTCGGCACCTGGGTGCTGGCCGACCCGGGGCAGTACGACGCCGTCCGGGGCCGGATGGGCGACCTGGTGGTCAAGCCCATCGACGGATCGGGGGGTGAGGGCGTGATGATCGGCCCGGACCTGACGCCGGCCCAGGTCGCCGGGGTCGAGGCGGCCGTGGCGGCCGACCCGGCCCGCTACATCGCCCAGGACGTCATCCGCTTCTCCACGCACCCGACGCTGATCGACGGGACGGTGCGCCCCCGGCACGTCGATCTGCGGATGTTCGCGCTGTCGACGTCGCTGACCGACGTCGTCGTGCCGCCGGTCGCGCTCACCCGGGTGGCGCTGCAGTCCGAGGGGCTGCTGGTCAACTCCTCCCAGGGGGGCGGCTCCAAGGACACCTGGATCCAGGGCTGAGGGGGCCGCCCGCTCGGCGGGGGCCCACAGAAGCCGAACGACTGCGAGGACGCCGCACCTGCAGGGTCGGCTTCGTCGCAATCGTTGGGCATCCGCGGGTCGCGCCGCGCGGGAGAAATCCTCGGGCGGATAGTGCCCGCATGTGGTCACGATCCGCCCGGAGATCGGAGCGCGGCGCCGGCGTGGGGCGGATTCCTCTCGCAGGTGAGAGTTTTCCGCCCGAGGTTCGCGGTACCGGCGGTGGGCTCAACCCCGGTGCGCGTAGAGGTCCCGGAGCAGGGCGATCTCGGCGCCGTGGTGGAGGATCTCGCGGTGGATGTGCAGCACCAGCGCCGCCATCGACAGGTTCTCCCGGCCCTCCTCGCGGCACCGTTCGGCGAGGCCGTCCTCGCCCAGCCCGCGCACCCCGGCCACCCACGCCGTGTACTGCGCGTCCAGGCGCGCGAGCGCCTCGTCGGCGGTCCCCGGGTAGTCGTAGCCGAAGTAGTCGGTCGGCGGGCCGTCGAAGTAGGTCGCGATCCGCGCCCCCCAGACGCCGACCAGGATGTGCCCCACCCGCCAGGCGATCGTGGTCACCGGCTCGGGCTGCGGTGCCGGCATCGCGAACTCGATCTGCCAGTCGCCCGAGCCGCCGGCGATCGGGGTCGTCGTCTCACCCCGCGGCCGCAGGTTCCAGCAGCCGGCCACCGGCTCCCAGCGGTACTCCTCGTCGGTGAGACCGGTCAACCGGGGCCGCAACTGCCGGTCCCAGTGCCAGGTCAGCTGCTCGAGCAGCTCGTCGTTCCAGCTCATCGTCATGGTCGCCTCCTCCGTGGACGCCCGATCATGACGCCGCTTCCGGTCGGGGACTGTCCGCAAGCGTCCCGGCCTGTCCGGTGAACCAGGCCGACTGCGCCGGGAGGTAGTCGTCGAACGACGGGTGGGCAGCACCGTTGCGGGCCGCCACCAGCAGATCGAGGTAGTACTCCCAGCCCGGCCCGATGTCACCCACCGCCGCGGCGTCCACCCCGCGATGGGTGAGCGTCAGCTCGGTACCGCCGTCGACGGCCGTCAGGTCGAGGTCGACCACCCACCCGGGCGCCGGTTCGGCGAAGGTCACGCCGAGCGTGTGCGGCGGCCGGCAGACCCGGATCAGCACGTCGCTCCACGGCGCCCCGTCCTCGAAGTCCGACCGCAGGTGCACGGTGCGGCCCTCGCCCGGCTCGCCCTTCCAGGTGCCGAACCAGCGGGCGGTCAGCTCGGGGTCCGTGACGTCGGCCCACAGGTGCTCCACGGGTGCGTCGAAGCGGCGCCGGACGACGAGGTCGAGTCCGTGGTCGCCGGCGACGACCCGGCCGGTGGGGACGGGAGGCATGCCCCCACCATCGATGCCGGCACTGGACAGTGTCACTGTCGAGAGCTACGCTATCGAACATGCGGATGGCGGCACTGAGCGAGCGATCGGGCACCCCGGTGGCCACGGTCAAGTACTACCTGCGCGAAGGGCTGCTGCACCCCGGCGAGCGGCTCAGTCAGACGGTCAGCGAGTACGACGACTCGCATGTCCGCCGGCTCCGGATGATCCGCGCGCTGATCGACGTCGGGGGCCTGTCGGTCGCCCGGACCGCGGAGGTGATCCGGGCGATGGGTGACGCCGACACCCCACTGGGCGAGGTACTGAGCGCCGCTCAGCGGTCCGTCTCGCGGTTCGCCGCGGACGACGCCCTGGACCGGCAGGCGGCCCTGGACCGGGTCGACGACGTGGTCGCCCGGCACGGCTGGACGGTGCACGACGGCAACCCGGGCCGACTGGCCGCCGCCGACGTGCTGGCCACCTTCGCCCGGCTCGGCGGCCATCGGTACGACGCGCTGGTCGAGGCGTCCGCCGCGGCCGCGGAGGTCATCGCCGAGGCCGACCTCGAGGAGGTCGCCGCCACCGACGGTGGCCGGGACGCGGTCGTGGAGACCGTCGTCGTCGGCACCGTGCTCGGCGACGTGCTGCTGATGGCCATGCGTCGGATGGCCCAGGAGCACATCGCCCGCAAGCAGTACCCGCAGTGAGCCGTCCACACCTGGGCTGACCAGCACCCATCCCGTCGAACGAGACTCCGGGCCGCCGGCCCGGCGGTCGCTGCCGCGCGTCCCCGAAACGGAGCTCCGATGATCCCCACCTCTGCCGCCCTGTCCGCTCGCACCCCTGTCAGCCGCTTCCACCGGCCACTGCTCGTGCTGGCCGGCGTCATGGTCGTCACCGGCCTGGTGTCGGCGGTGGGGCTCCTGGTCGACGACCGCGTCCTGCTCGGCCAGCCGATCTGGGCCAAGCCGCTGAAGTTCTCGCTGTCGATCGCGATCTACGCGGTCAGCCTCGCCTGGCTGATCGACCAGCTGCGGCGCGCCCGCCGGACGGCCTGGTGGCTGGGCACCCTCGTCGCCGTCCTCCTCGGGTTCGAGCAGGTCGTCATCGTCGGCGCCGTGCTGCGCGGCACGACCAGCCACTTCAACCTCGGCACCGGCCTGGACGCCACCCTCTACGCCGTCATGGGCCTGGCCATCGCCGGGGTCTGGGTGGCCACGCTGGTGCTGGCGCTGTTCCTGTTCCGCAGCCCCGGTCCCGACCCGGCCCGCACCCGGGCCATCCGCGCCGGTGTGGTGCTCGCCCTCGTCGGGATGGCCCTGGGCTTCCTGATGACGCTGCCGACCGCCGCCCAGATCCAGACCGGCGGGGACGTCGTCGGCGCGCACGCGGTCGGCGTCGCCGACGGCGGCGCGGGCCTGCCGCTGCTGGGCTGGAGCACCGAGGGCGGCGACCTGCGGATCCCGCACTTCGTCGGCATGCATGCCCTGCAGGTGCTGCCCCTGGCGGTGATCGCGCTGGAGCTCGCGGCCCGGTGGGTGCCCCGGCTCCGCGACGTCGCCGTCCGGACCCGGCTGGTCGGGGTGGCCGCCGGCGGCTACCTGGGCCTGACCGCGCTGCTCACCGTGCAGGCGCTGCGCGGACAGTCGATCGTGCGCCCGGACCTCGTCACCGCGGCCACCGCGGTGCTGCTCGTCGCGGCGGTGGCGGCGGCCGCCGCCCGGGCGCTGCGGTCTCAGCCGGCGAAGGTCGCCGCGGGCAGCCCGCGCACCCCGGTCCGGTAGGAGAACACCGCGCCGGCCACCGGGTTGTCCTCGTCGCCCTCGGCGGACGTGGTGATGAACAGCTCGGACAGGTCGTCGCCGCCGAACGTGCAGGCGGTGACGTTGGTGGCGGCCACCTCGACGACGTCGGCCAGCGTGCCGTCGGCGGTGTAGTGGTGCACCGCGCCACCGCCGTAGAGGGCGACCCACACGCCACCCTCGGCGTCGACGGTCAACCCGTCCGGGGAGCCGCCCTCGACCGTCACGAAGCGACGCCGGTGACTCAGCGACCCGTCCTCGGCGGAGTCGAAGACGTCCACCTGACCGGTCGGGGTGTCGTTGTAGAAGGCCCGTCGGCCGTCGGAGGTCCACGCGAGCCCGTTGGACACGGTCGCCCCGGTGAGCACGGTCCGCTGGGAACCGTCCGGGCCGAAGCGGTACAGCGTGCCGGCGCCCTCGGTCTCGTCGTAGGCCATCGTGCCGCAGAGGAAATTGCCGGCCGGGTCGCAGCCGCCGTCGTTGAACCGGATGGCCGGGTCGGTGAACGCCGTGGTCAGCGTCCGGACCGGACCGTCGGCGACGTCGGCCAGCACGATGTCGTGTTCGGTGCCGATGACGACCCCGCCGCCCGCCCGCGGCCGGAACGCCGCCGCCACCGTCCCGACCGACCAGCGCGCCACGGTGCCGTCCGGGGTCAGGTGCAGGATGTCGCCCCGCAGCATGTCCACCCAGCGCAACCCGCCCCAGCCGGGCCACCACACGGGGCCCTCGCCGTGGTGCGCGTCCGGTCCGGTCAGCTGCTCCGCGCGCGGCACCTCAGGACGCCGATGCCCGGGCGGCCATCCGCGCCAGCACCTCGGGGCGGCGCAGCGGCGGGACGGTGGCCGGTGGCTGGCGCCGTTCGGGGAGTTGTCCGAGCAGCCGGGAGGTGATCGCGGCGATCTCGGCGACCGCCGCCTCGAACGGCTCCCGGGTGGTGTCGGTGACCTTCTGGATGCCGGACACCTTGCGGACGTACTGCCGGGCGGCGGCCTCGACCTCGACGGGGGTGGCTGCGGGGACCAGGCCGCGCAGCTCGGTGATGTTGCGGCACATGCCCCCAGGGTAGGACGGGCCCGGTCGACCGCGGCCGCCGGGACCAGCCGTTTCCTCCGCAGGTGTGATCTGCGTCGCGGTAGGGTGGGCCATTCGCCGCGGCCCGGGCAGGCCGTCGGCGACGCGGCCGGGGCCCGCCGGGACCGGCGGCCGCACCCATCGACGAGGATGGATACCACGTGGCTTTCAGCTTGGCGCACGACGTCCACATCGGCGACCACCTGGTCCGGATCCGCTGCGCGGGGACGGGGCGGCCGCTGCTGCTGCTGCACGACATCGGCGGCTGCGGCGCGTCCTTCGCGGGGTTGACCAGCGCGATCGTGGCGGTCGGCCGGGAGGCGGTCGCCCCGGACCTGCCCGGCTTCGCGCAGAGCGACCCCATCGACGGCGGCATGCCGGAGCTCGTCGGCTACCTGCAGGAGCTCACCGACCAGACCATCGAGGGTGAGATCGACGTCGTCGGGCACGGCTTCGGCGGCTACCTGGCGCTGAGCATGGCCGCGGACGCGCCCGGGCGCTTCCGGCGCATCGTGCTCGAGGACCCGATGACACCGCCGCCCGCCGGTGGTCGGGGCACCAGCCGGATGAGCGCCTCGATGGCCCTCAACGGGGCGTTCACCACCGTGCGGCGCGGCCGGCTGCTGCAGAACGTGGGCGGCTTCGGGCGGGCGAAGCACCTGCTGGAGGCGCTGGCCCGGCCGGATCAGACCTGGTGGGACCGGTTGGGCGACATCGACGCCGAGGTGCTGCTGCTGGACCTCGGGGAGGCCCGGGCGGACAACCGGTCCCGGTTGCGGCAGCTGGAGAGCACGCTGCTCAAGGCCGAGTACCGCGACCTGTCGGGGGAGAAGAACCGTTCCGAGCCGGGTGGCGCCGCCGAACGCGCCCTGCTGGAGTTCGTGAGCTGATCAGGGCGTGCGCTGCGGCTCCAGCCGGATCTCGGTGGGGCAACCACGGCCGGGGAAGTCGACGACGAACCGCACGGCCGCGGCCACGTCCGCCGGTTGCAGCAGCGCCGCCGGGTCGGCGCCGGCGCGCAGCCCGGCCCCGGCGGCGACCAGCCCGGGACTGACCAGGCTGACCTTGACCCCGCGGTCGCGCACGTCCAGCCACACCGCGCGGGCCAGACCGGTCAGCCCGTGCTTCGCCGCGACGTACGCCGCGTTGTGGGGGAACGCCTGGTGGCCGGCCGCGGAGCCCAGGAAGACCAGCGCGGACGGGGCCGTCCGGAGCAGGGCGGGCAGCAGCAGCCGGCTGGCCGCGGCCGCCGCCGCCAGGCCGGTGTCCAGGACCTCGTCCCAGGCCGCCGGGTCCGCCGCGTCGGCGTCGCCCCAGTCGAAGACGCCCGCCGCCCACACCGCCACCCGCAGGTCCGGCAGATCGGCGGCCGCGGCCGCCGACGCGTGCCGGTCCCGGACGTCCACCACCGCGGTGGAGGTGCCCGGCCCGGCGGTCCGTGCGGCGGCGGCCAGCCGTTCCGGGGAGCGTCCCCACAGCCGCACCCGGTGGCCGGCGTCGGTCAGGGTCGCCGCGACCGCGGCGCCGATCGTGCTCGAACCACCCACCACCAGGGCCGTCGCGTCCATGCGGAGGTGGGTGCCCCGTGCGGCGCCCGGGCACGCACCGGTCAGTGGATGCCGAGGTCGACGTCGAGCGGGCGGCCGATCAGCGCGAAGGTCCGGTCGGCGGGCGCCGGCGGGGCGAACAGGTGCCCCTGCGCGAACGGGCAGCCCAGCTCGCGCAGCAGCGCCGCCTGCTCGGGGCGTTCGACGCCCTCGGCGACCATGTCCAGCCCCAGGTCGCGACCGAGCCGCAACAGCGCGCCGATCAACCGCTCGGCCCGCGGATCCCGGTCGATGCCGGCGACGAAGGCCATGTCGATCTTGAGGATGCGCAGCGGGATGTGCTGCAGGTTGACCAGCGACGAGTAGCCCTTCCCGAAGTCGTCCAGCGCCAACGGCAGGCCCAGCGCGGTCAGCGCGCGGGTCACCGTGGTGACCGTCGCGATGTCCCCGAGCAGCGCCTCCTCGGTGATCTCCAGGACGAGCTGCGCCGGGTCGATGTCGTGCCGGGAGAGCACGTCGGCCATCCGGGCCGGGAACCCCGGGTCGGTGATGAGGGCCGGCGGCACGTTGACCGCCATCCGCAGCTCCCGGTGACCCAGCTGCCGGGAGATGCGGGCGAGGTCCGCGCAGGCGTTGCGCAGCATGACCGTGGTGAGACCGCCGATCAGTCCGGACCGGGCGGCGAGCGGCACGAACTGGTCGGGCGGGATGTCCGCCCCGTCGTGGTGCCAGCGGGCCAGGGCCTCGACGCCGACGACCATCCCGTCGGACAGCGACACCACCGGCTGGTACACCGCGCCGATCTCGCCGGCGGCGATGGCCGCGGCGAGCGGCTTCTGCAGCGGCAGGTCCAGCACGTTCGGGGCCATCGTGGTGGCGTCGTACAGGGCGAGCTTGCCCTTGCCCGACCGTTTCGCGGAGTACATCGCGAGGTCGGCGTTGGCCAGCAGCTCCTCGAGCGTCGGGCTGGGATCGTCCGGTTTGACCTCGATCATCCCGACGCTCATCCGCACCGTCAGCAGGCTGCCGGCGATGGTGAACGGCGGCCGCAGCGCCTCGATGATGCGGGCGCCCACCGCGGTGGACTCGCCGCCGTCCTCGATGAGGATCGCGAACTCGTCACCACCGAAGCGGGCCAGGGTGTCACCGGTCCGCAGCGCGCCGCGCAACCGGTCGCTCACCCGGATCAGCAGCTCGTCACCGGCGGGGTGCCCGAAGGTGTCGTTGACCGCCTTGAAGTCGTCCAGGTCGCAGAACATGATGGCCAGCGGTCGTAGGTCGCGCCGGTGCAGTTCCAGGGCGTGCCCGACCCGGTCGTTGAACAGTGCGCGGTTGGTCAGGCCGGTGAGCAGGTCCAGGGTGGCCTGCCGCCGCAGCTGGTCCTCGCGGGCGGCGACCACCGACAGCAGCCGCTCGTTGTCCCGGTAGGTGAGGTACTGCCGCCCGACGAC
>JBQGEH010000381.1:0-3176 GCA_052039515.1 Nakamurella sp.
CCGACGAAACGCACCGCCGTCGCCGTCGGCACCGTGCGGACCCGCGCCGACGTCGTCGACCTCATCGCGGGCGGCGGCCTGCCCAAGGGTGATGCCCTGGCCACTGCACGGGTGGCCGGCATCATGGCCGCCAAACGCACCACCGACCTGATCCCGTTGTGCCACCAGCTGGCGCTGACCGGGGTCGATATCGCGTTCACGGTCGGCGATGCCGAGGTCACGGTCACCGCCACGGTGCGCACCACCGACCGCACCGGGGTCGAGATGGAAGCGCTGACCGCGGTGAGCGTGGCCGCGCTGACGCTGTACGACATGATCAAGGCCGTCGATCGCGCCGCCCGGATCGACGGTCTCCAGGTGGTGCACAAGGAGGGCGGCAAGACCGGCACCTGGACGCGCACCGATGTATAGCGCCGTCGTCATCATCACCTCCACCCGCGCTGCGGCCGGTGTGTACGAGGACCGCACCGGACCGATCATCGTGGACTGGCTGACCGGGCGCGGCATCGCGACCGGCGCGCCCCGGGTGGTGCCCGACGGCGCATCGGTGGTGCGAGCGCTGAGCCAGGCCATCGAAGAACGCCCGAGCGTCATCATCACCTCCGGCGGCACCGGCATCTCGCCAACCGACGCCACCGCCGACGCCACCGAGCAGATGGTCGACTATCAGATTCCCGGGCTCGCCGACGCCATCCGGGCGTCCGGTTTGCCGCACGTGCCCACCTCTGTGTTGTCCCGCGGCGTGTGCGGGGTGCGCTCCGGTGTGCTCATCGTGAACCTGCCCGGCTCCACGGGCGGGGTGAAGGACGGCCTCGGCGTGCTCGACACGGTGCTGGAACACGCGCTGGATCAACTGCGCGGCGGCGACCATGCCGGCTGAGGTGCTGCGGGTCGCGCTGACCGAGCAACCCATTGCGCTGTCCGAACACGAAGAGCTGGTGGCCCACGCGGCGGCCGGTGCGGTGGTCGGGTTCTCCGGTGTGGTGCGGGATCACGACGGCGGGCGCACCGTCACCCGACTGGAGTATTCGGCCCATCCGTCGGCGTTGCAGACCCTCACCGAGGTGGTCGAGGAAGTCGCCCGCGACGCCGCGGGCGTCCGAGCTGTCGCGGTCAGCCACCGGATCGGGGTGCTGCACATCGGTGACGCGGCTCTGACGGTCGCGGTGGCCGCCGATCATCGCGGTGCCGCGTTCACCACCTGTGCCCTGCTCGTGGACACGGTGAAGGCCAGGCTGCCGGTGTGGAAGCACCAGTTCTTCGGCGACGGCTCCGACGAATGGGTCAACTCGGCCTGATACGGGCCTTTCGCGATCAGGTCCACAAAGCAGAAACTGCACTCCGCGGGGAGTGCAGTTTCTCTCGTTGTGGTGGCGCCTACGGCGTCGGCAGCAGCGGGGCCGGAGCCGGACCGGGAGCCGGCGCGGGCGCCGCCCCGGGAGCCGGAGCCGGGGCGTTCGGCGGAGCCGGGATGTCCTCCGGGATGGGGCTGTTCATCGACCGCTGCGTGGTGATCGCGATCAGCGCATCCTTGCCGGTGATGTCCTGGTTCTGCACGGCATGCCAGAGCTGACGCAGGTAGCTGACGTTCGGGCTCTCGTTCGGGACCGCGTTGGGATCCATCGTCGACCCCGGCGGCAGGTTCTCGGGGCTGACCAGGTGCGGGACGCCGTCGGCGAGCGGATCGGGCGCGGGTGCCGCGACCGGGGCATCCGCCGGGGCGGCGGCCACCGGGGCATCCGCCGGAGCGGGAGCCGGTGCCGGGGCGGGCGCGGGAGCCGGAGTCGGCAGCACCGGGTCCTGCGGCAGCGGGGCACCGTGCAGGGCCCACACCTGGGGCTGGTCCGCCGGTGCGGGAGCGGCGTCCCAGCTGGCGGCCTGGATGACCGGCTGTGCGGCCGGATCGACCGGCGGGGCCGGAACGGCATCCACAGGAGCGGGAACGACATCGGCGGGGGCCGGGGGGAGATCGGCGGGAGCCGGGGGGAGATCGGCGGGAGCCGGGACGGCGTCGGCGGGGGCCGGGACGACATGGTCGACGGCGACGATGTCGGCAGGAGCCGGAGCCGGGGCAGGAGCCGGAGCGTCCAGCGGGGCGGCGTCGACCGGGGCGGGAGGCAGATCGGCCGGCGCGGGTGCGGGCAGCACCGCGTCGACGGGCACCGCCGGAGCTTCGGGTGCCGGCGGCAGCGGCTCGGGTGCCGGCGGCGGGGGCGGGGCGTCGGGCAGCGGAGCGGAGAGTGCGTCGATGGGCGCCGGCTCGGGAGCGGGCGGCGGGGGGAGTTCACCGTTGACGCCGGGGTTGTCGATCGGGTTGTCCAGCGCCTGCGGGGCGTCGTTCACCACATTGCGCGGGCTGGCGGCGCCGAGGCCGCGGCCGCATACGGGCCATGCGCCCTTGCCCTGACTGGCCAGGACACGCTCGGCGACGGCGATCTGCTCTTCCTTGGTGGCCAGGTGCGCGGCCGGGGCGTATTCACCACCACCGTGCGAAGACCACGTGCCCGGCGAGAACTGCAATCCGCCCTGGTAACCGTTGCCCGTGTTGATCGCCCAGTTGCCACCGGATTCACAGCGGGCGACCTGGTCCCACTGGCCGTCGGTGGCGGCACCGGCCTGACCGGCCAGAGCGAGGCTTCCGCCGCCCAGAACCGCGCCGGTGACGGCGATCTTGGCGACGCTGACTGAGGATGATGTGGGCTTGCGGTGCCGTCCACTCATAGAAAAAGACAGTCCTCTCGTGAACGCCTACGAGGTCAGCTGTCGGGTTCGGGCTGGAGAGGTCGCCCGGCCTGCGTCGTTGCCGACGCCGGCTTCACCCCAAGGGCTCAGACTGCGAGCCCTGGTCTGCTTTCGGCGGACCGGTGGGTCCCCCGCCTCCATCCAAGGTTGTTCGTCGGTGGCAGTTCCCGGGTGGATGGAGCTCGGCGTACTGGGCGCTGCGGGCTATCTGATAGAGGTCAGATGGCTTGGGCAAGACGGTAACTGCTCGACGCGTGAGAGTCATCTCGACCCGTTTTCGGCGTTTTCACAGGCAGCAAATCTTGTGAGAACTTTAAAGGCGCAGGACGCCCGGGCGTTTCCGCTGGTGTTTGCCGGAGTCAAACTCCGGTTGGCCTCATTGTGACCGTTTCGTTATGTGATGTAAATCACGGCTATCCGCCGGCGAATGGGGG
>JBQGEH010000382.1:0-3096 GCA_052039515.1 Nakamurella sp.
ATCGCCAGACGACGGTCCAGCGGCAGCGCGGGAACGTGGGAAAGCAACGAACGCGGAACGATGCCCGGCAGGCCGTAGCGCACCAGGCTGGATCCGGCGTCGGCGCTCAGCACCAGCCCGGGACGCGCCCGACTGACGACGACGTCCGGGTGGGCGGCGGCGAAGCCGTCGAGCCGCCGCTCCGCCGCCGCCTTGTGCCGGCTGTACAGCGAGCTCGGGACCCCCGTCGTCGGGAACGTCTCGTCGACCGCCCGGCCGTGGGCGCCGGCGGCATAGGCGCCCACCGACGACATGTGCACCACCTTCGGGACGCCCGCCGCGACCGCCGCCGACAGCACCGCCCGCAGGCCGCCGACTCCCACCGCCTCGAGGTAGGCCTCGTCGCGCGCCGGCTGGAACCCCCAGGCGAGGTTCACCACCGCATCCGCGCCGGCGAAGGCATCGGCCAGCGTGCCGGCCGCCGACGGACCGGCCACGTCGACGGTCACCCAACCGCTCACGTCGTACGGCGGAACGGCCGGCGGCCGTCGCCGACTGACGCCGACGACCTCCACGTCCGGCTCGGACGCGCACCGCCGCAACAGCGCCGTCCCGAGATTGCCCGACCCACCGACGACCACGATCCGCATACCGGGGCCGCTACCCGAACGCCGCCGTACCGACGCGGTCGGCCGCCGCCCGTACGCTTCGTCGATGCCGACGCTGACCGTGATCGCCGAGCAGATCCTGGCCCCGGTGCCCGGCGGCACCGGCCGCTACGCCCGGCAGATCCTGGCGGCGCTGGCCACCACCACCCCGCCGTCCTGGCGGGTCCGCTCGGCGACCGCCTGGCACCGCGACACCACCGCGGCGGTCGTGCCGCAGGTGGACGGTCCGCACCGGCTGCCCGTCGGGGCGCGGGTGCTCGCCGAGGCGTGGCGGCGCGGACTGCCGCCGTGGCCCGCGGGGGACCGGGTGCACGCGACCACCCCGCTGGCTCCCGCGCCGCGCCGGGGACCGACCGTGGTCACCGTGCACGACACCGTCCCGTGGACGCACCCGGAGACGCTGACCCCGCGGGGGGCCGCCTGGCACCGCGACATGATCGACCGCGCGGCCCGCACCGCCGACCGGCTGGTCGTGCCCACCCGGGCGGTCGCCGACGAGCTGTCCGTGCTGTTCCCGCGGGCGGCCGAACGGATCACGGTGGTCGGCCACGGGGTCACCGCGCTGCCCGAGGTCGCCGACCCGGACGCCCGGGCCGCCGCCCTGGGCCTACCCGGGCGGTACGTGCTCAGCCTGGCCACCGTCGAACCACGTAAGGGTCTGGACGTGCTGGTCGCCGCGATGGCCGGGGTGCCGGCCGACCTGGTGGTCGTCGGTCAGGCCGGCTGGGGGGACGTGGATCTGCGGCGGTGGGCCGACGACGCCGGCCTGGACCGCACCCGTCTGCACCTGCTGGGCCGACTGCCCGACGAGGATCTCGGCGTGGTGCTGGGTCGCGCGGCGGTGCTGGCGGTGCCGTCCCGGGCCGAGGGGTTCGGGCTGCCGGTATTGGAGGGGATGGCCGCCGGGGTGCCGGTGGTGCACTCCGACGCGCCCGCGCTGGTCGAGGTCGGGGGCGGGGCCACCCTGTCGTTCACCCGCGAGGACGTGGCCGGGCTCGCCGACCGGCTGACCGCGGTGCTCGACGATCCGGCCGTGGCCGCCGACCTCTCGGCCCGCGGCCGGATACGCGCGGCCGACTACTCCTGGACGGACGCCGCGACGACACTCTGGCAGCTGCACACCACCTGAAGGTCAGCGGTTGTCCTCGGCCCGGCCCTGCCGCCAGTAGCCCATGAACGCGACCGACTTCCGGTCGATCCCGCGCTCGCTGACCAGGTGGCGCCGCAGCGACTTGATGACGCCGGCCTCACCGGCGAGCCAGGCGTAGAGCCGGGTGCGGTCGCGCGCCGGACCGTCCTCGTCGTTGCGCGGCGCCTCCCAGAGCAGACCGGTGTCGACGTCGACGTCCTCGAGCTCGGTGGGCGCGACGCCGTGGCAGGCGGCGCCGCCGCACAACTCGGCGGCCGCGGTCTCCACCGCCGGGATCAGCTGCGAGCCGTGCCGGCCGGGCTCCCGCACGACCAGCCGGACCTGCACGCCGTCCGGCACCCGGCCCAGGGCGGCGCCGTCGGCCGCGTGCTCGACCTCGAGCACCGCGACCCCGCGGGCGTGCGGCGGCAGCGATTCCAGGATCGCCGCGATCGCCGGCACCGCGGTGGGGTCACCGGCCAGCAGGAACTGGTCGGTGTGCGCGGGCGGGAGGAAGTCGACGCCGCCGTAGGGGCCGCCGTGCTCGGCGTTGGGGCCGTAGATGTAGAGCTCGTCGCCCACCACCGCGTCGGTCGCCCAGTGCGACGCCGGACCCGTCCGGCCGTGCAGCGCGATGTCGATGTCGACCTCGCCGGCCTCGGCGCGCAGCGCCCGCACCGTGTAGGTGCGGACCGGGTTGCGGCACTCGTCGGGCAGCGTGCGCCACTGCAGGTACCAGTCGCCGCCGGTGGGCAGATCGGCGAAGCCGCGGTCGGGCAGCGGCAGGATCAGCTTGATCCGCTGGTCGTACCCGCCGCTGTCCAGCCGGTGCACCGTCGGGCCGGAGAAGGTGAAGCGCCGGAAGCCGCGGCCCAGCTCGACGATGCGGGAGACCGTCGCGGACACCAGGTGGTACGGGGTGACGAGGGTGGGAGTGCTCATCTGTCGCTTCCGTCAGGCCCGCGGACGGGACTGCGACCCGGCGTCGGACGAGCCACCGGGGGATGCTGCTGAGGCAACCCTAACCTAGGGTTGCCTAACCTTCGAGGGCGCATCTCCGTGAGCGGCACCACTCGGCGGCTTCACCCGGTGGACACAGCCCCGGCACAGCCCACGCCGTCACGGTGGTGCCCATGGATCCCCACGATCGGCACCGGTCGATGACGTCACTGGTGCGCACGGTCACCGCCGGCACGGTGGCCGCTGCGGTGGCCGCCACCGCGGTGCTCACCGTGACCCTGAGCGCCCAGGCCGACGACAGCGGTGCGACGAGCTCCACCAGCGCCGGCTCCACGAACACCGGCTCCAACTCCGTCTCCG
>JBQGEH010000383.1:0-6706 GCA_052039515.1 Nakamurella sp.
GACCCTCGTCCACCAGCTCGGCGAGCAGCGACGCCCACTCCGAGCGGAGCAGGTCGGCGCCGGTCAGGCTGCCGTCGCCGCCGATGACGATGAGCTTGTCGATGCCGTTGCGCAGCAGGTTGTGCACCGCCTTGCGACGGCCCGGACGCTCGCGGAACTCCTGCGACCGGGCCGTGCCGATCGCGGTGCCGCCGTGCTGCAGGATGCCGCTGACGTCGTCCCAGTCCATCGGGCGGATCAGGTCCCCACCCTCGACCAGCCCCTGGTAGCCCTCGTAGACGGCGTAGATCTCCGCCCCGCGGTTCAGGGCGGTGCGCACCACGGCGCGGACGGCCGGGTTCATGCCCTGGGCGTCGCCGCCACTGGTGAGGACGGCCAGCCGGGGCACCACGGTTGTCGACATAGGGCTCCCACGTTCACGCGCGGCCGGGAGCGGCCGCACGGTGATCGTAGAGCGCGCCCGCCGTGGGCCCCGACGCCGACCGCCCCGGGCCGGCTGCTGCGAGCCGGTTCCCGGGGCGGTCGGAGGTGGGTGTCAGCCGGTGGTGCGGTCGGTGATCACGTCCACGACATCGTCGTAGAGCGGGTGCCCGGGCTCCAGGCCGGTGATCCGGGTGGCGGCCGCGTCCGGGCTGTGGGTGGCCAGCAGGTCGGCGAGCTCCACGCTCTCCGGGTCCGACGGCACGTCGAACCGCAACGCCGCCGCCACCGTCTTCAGCAGGAACTCCGGCCGGGTGCCACGCTCGGCGAGCTCGGCCGCCGGTCCGATCAGCCGCTCGTGCCGGGACAGCTTGCGCAGCGGCTGCCGGCCGACGCGGTCGACGGTGTCCGGCAGGTGCGGGTTCTCGAACCGGGTGAGGATCTTCTCCAGGTACGCCTGCTGGACCTCCGGCGGGAAGTCGTGCTTGGCCACCAGCAGCGCCTTGGTCTCCCCCAGCACGCCCTCGACCAGCGCCCGCACCTCGGGGTCGGCCAGCGCGTCGGAGAGCTTGTGGATGCCCCGGACGAAGCCGTGGTAGGCGGTGCTGGCGTGCCCGGTGTTGACGGTGAACAGCTTGCGCTCGATGTAGGGCGCGAGGTCGTCCACCCAGGTGGCGTCCGGGATGACCGGGGCCTGCCCCTCGGGCAGGGCGGCGAACGGCGGCTTCTCGATCGCCCACTCGAAGTAGGTCTCGACGGTGACGTCCAGCCCGGCGTCGGCGGCCTGGGCCGGCACGATCCGGTCCACCGCGGTGTTGGCGAACACCGCCTTGGCCGAGATCGACTCCCAGTCGTCGGTGTGCTTCTGGATCTCGGTGACCAGCACGTCTGTGGCGTTGATGGCGTTCTCGCACGCCATCACGGTCAGCGGCCGCTCCGCGGTGCGGGCGTGCAGCCCGGCCGCGATGACCGGGGCCACGAACCGCAGCACCGTCGGCCCGACCGCGGTGGTCACGATGTCGGCCGCGGCGATCTCGGCGATGACGTCGGCCTCGTGGCTGCGGCTGTTGATCGCCCGGTAGCCGTCGACGGTCTCGTCGTGCGGGTCCCGCCCGACCGCGTGCACCACGTAGCTGGGGGTGGTGGCCAGCGCGTCGATGAGCGCGTCGGCGACGTCGGCGAAGACCACCTCGTACCCGGCCCGGTGCAGGATCAGCCCGACGAAGCCGCGACCGATGTTGCCCGCACCGAAGTGGACGGCGGTGCCGCTCATTCCTCGTTCACCGCGTTGAGCTTGGCGAAGACCTCCTCGGCGGAGCCCGCAGCGGTCAGCTCGGCCACCTCGTCCTCGTCGGCGAAGATGATGGCGATCTTGCTGAGGATCTCCAGGTGGCCACCCTCCTTACCGGCGATGCCGACCACGAACCGGGCCTGGCCCTTGCCGCCCCAGTCGATCGGCGGGTCGTAGCGGACCACCGACAGGGCGGAGGTCAGGATCGACTCCTTGGCCTCGTTGGTGCCGTGCGGGATGGCCAGCGAGTTGCCCATGTAGGTCGAGACGGACTTCTCCCGCTCGAACATCGCGTCGATGTAGGCGGGGGTGACCGCGCCGGCGTCGACCAGGATCTGGCCCGCCTCGCGGATCGCCTCCTCCTGGGTGGTGGCCGTCCCCGGCACCTTCACCTGCGACAGCGTCAGAATCTCGGACATCCGGCGATCTCCTCCTCATCTCGGTGGCGACCGGCCGGCGGCGTGCGCCGCCCGGTCGTGTGCTCGTCCTGTACCCGGCGTCAGAGGCCCGGACACGACTGTGGGGGGACGCTACGCCGCGTCCCCCCACCTCGTGCCACCGGGAGCGGGGTGCTCCGGGTGCTGGTCGCGGCGGGGTCAGACCGCCGCGACCGTCCTACTGACCGTGACTCCGCTTGACCTCTTCGACGACCTGGTCGTACTTGGGGCTGGACATGAAGTTGTCCACGGAGACGTGCTCGGCACTCGGCGCCATCCCCCGGGCCCGCTGGGTGAGGTCCTGGTGGGTGACGATGAGGTCGATGTCGTCCTGCAGGTTGGCGATGGCCACGTTGGTCACCGACACGTCGGTGATGCCGGCCTTCTTGATCTTGTTGCGCAGCACCGAGGCGCCCATCGCGCTGGACCCCATGCCGGCGTCGCAGGCGAAGACGATGGTGTTGATCGGCTTCGTGCGGACGTTGCCGCCGGTGGTGTGGTCGATGTGGTCGCTGGCGGCGACCTCCGGGCTGACCCCGGCCGCCGCACCCTGGGCGGCCAGCGCCCCGGCCACGGAGCTCTTCTTGCCCTTCATCTGCTCCATGCTGGCGGTGGCGGCGGCGAGGTCGTCCTCACCGGTGTCCTTGCTCGTCTTGAGGATGATCGAGGCGATGAGGAAGGACACCGCGGCCGCGAGGATGACCGACAGGATCACGCCCACGTAGGAGTCGCTGGCCGTCTGGGCGAGCACCGCGATGATCGAACCCGGGGCGGCCGGGGCGCGCAGACCGGCGCCGGTGATGACCAGGGTGAGGATGCCGGTGGCGCCACCGCCGATGGCGGCCAGCAGCAGGATCGGCTTCATCAGCACGTACGGGAAGTAGATCTCGTGGATGCCGCCGAAGAAGTGGATGATGACCGCGCCCGGGGCCGTGCTCTTGGCCATGCCGCGGCCGAAGAAGCAGTAGGCCAGCAGGATGCCCAGGCCCGGGCCGGGGTTGGCCTCGAGCAGGAACAGGATGGACTTGCCGGTCTCCTCCGACTGCTGCACGCCCAGCGGCGTGAGCACGCCGTGGTTGAGCGCGTTGTTGAGGAACAGCACCTTGGCCGGCTCGATGATGATGCTGGCCAGCGGGAGCAGGCTGTTGTCGACCAGGAAGTCGACGCCCTTCTCGAACAGGTTCGACAGGCCGGTGATGACCGGGCCGAAGGCGAAGAACCCGGCGACCGCGGCGATCAGACCGAAGATGCCGGCGGAGAAGTTGTTGACCAGCATCTCGAAGCCGGGGCGGATCTTGCCGTCCCAGATCTTGTCGATCTGCTTCATCAGGTAGGCCGCGAGCGGGCCCATGATCATCGCGCCGAGGAACATCGGCTGACCGGTGCTCATGATGACGCCCATGGTGGCGATGACGCCGACGACGCCGCCGCGGACGTTGTAGACCATGCGGCCGCCCTGGTTGGCGATCAGCAGCGGCAGCATGAACTGGATCATCGGACCGACGAGACCGGTGTAGCTCTGTCCGACCAGCTCACCGGCGTCGTTCTGGACCAGCGGCTTGGACGGATCGACGCCCCAACCGCCGAGCTGGGCGACCGGGGTCCAGCCCTTCTCGATGAACAGGGCGGTGATGAAACCCCAGGCGATGAACGCCGCGATGTTCGGCATGATCATGCCGGACAGGAAGGTGCCGAACTTCTGGACGGCGACCCTGGTGCCGCCCTTCGAAGCGGTGGCTGTGGCCATGGAACGGTGCCTTTCAACGTGTGGCGACGGTGTGAGCCGCACGGGAGTGACACGTGTGGCGCCTGTCACGATAAACCTCTGTCGGGTGAAAGCAAGCACGCGCGCGCGTGGCGGTCCGACCGCGACCGAATCGTCATCCGGGTGGCGGTTCTCGACGGTCCGACGCAAACGGGGTGAATCGCGTCAGCCGTCGCTCGTCCGGGCCATTTCGGACCCTCGCGCGGCGGCGTCGGGAACTCGGTGCGAGGGTGAGGGCGCAGCCGGTCACCGTCGACGAGGCTGACCGGCCGGCGGGCGGCGCCCGGGTCGGGCCCACCGGCACCCGGAGCTGACCGTGGCCAAGTACGTGTACGAGTTCACCGAGGGCGACAAGGACCAGAAGGACCTGCTCGGCGGGAAGGGGGCCAATCTCGCCGAGATGACCCGCCTCGGGCTGCCGGTGCCGCCGGGGTTCACCATCACCACCGAGGCGTGCCGGGAGTACCTGACCCGCGGCACCGAGCCGGGTGAGCTGCGGGTCCAGGTGACGATGGCGCTGCGCAAGCTGGAGGACTCCCTGGGCCGGCAGCTGGGCGACCGGCACGACCCGCTGCTGGTCAGCGTCCGCTCGGGAGCCAAGTTCTCGATGCCGGGGATGATGGAGACCGTCCTCAACATCGGCCTCAACGACGCGTCGGTGAAGGGGCTGGCCGAGGTCAGCGGCAACGAGCGGTTCGCCTGGGACTCCTACCGGCGGCTGCTGCAGATGTTCGGCCGGACGGTGCTCGAGATCCCCGGCGAGGTGTTCTCCGACGCGCTGGAGGCGGCCAAGACCGCCCGCGGTGTCGCGAGCGACGTCGACCTCACCGCCGACGACCTGCGGGAGCTGGTCACCGTGTTCAAGGACGCGATCCGCGAGCACTCGGGCGCGGACTTCCCGCAGCACCCGCGCGAGCAGCTCGACCAGGCGATCGCGGCGGTCTTCCACTCCTGGAACACCGACCGGGCCCGGCTGTACCGGCGGCGGGAACGGATCCCGCAGGACCTGGGCACCGCGGTCAACGTCTGCACGATGGTGTTCGGCAACCTCGGTGACACGTCCGGCACCGGGGTGGCGTTCACCCGCGACCCGGCGTCCGGGCGCAGCGGCGCCTACGGCGACTACCTGTCCAACGCGCAGGGCGAGGACGTGGTCAGCGGGATCCGCAACACGTTGTCGCTGGACGACCTGGCCCGGCTGGACAAGGACTCGCACCGGCAGCTCACCAAGGTCATGCGCCGGCTGGAGACGCACTACCGGGACCTGTGCGACATCGAGTTCACCATCGAGCGCGGCAAGCTGTGGATGCTGCAGACCCGGGTGGGCAAGCGCACCCCGGCGGCGGCGTTCCGCATCGCGTCGCAGCTGGTGGACGAGCAGCTCATCACGCTCGACGAGGCGCTGTCGCGGGTCAGCGGGTCACAGCTCGCGCAGCTGATGTTCCCGCAGTTCGACCCGTCCGCGCAGCGATCGCTGCTGGCCCGCGGCATGGCCGCGTCGCCGGGCGCGGCGGTCGGCCGGGCGGTGTTCGACTCCCCCACCGCCAAGGAGTGGGCCGACCGCGGCGAGCAGGTCATCCTCGTCCGCAAGGAGACCAACCCCGACGACCTGGTCGGGATGATCGCCGCGAACGGCGTCCTCACCGCCCGCGGCGGCAAGACCTCGCACGCGGCGGTGGTGGCGCGCGGCATGGGCAAGACCTGCGTCTGCGGCGTCGAGGAGCTCGACGTCGACGCCGCCGCCCGGTCGGCGTCGGTCGGGACGACGACCATCGCCGAGGGCGACGAGATCTCGATCGACGGGTCGACCGGGGAGCTGTTCCTGGGCGCGGCGCCGGTGGTGCCCTCACCGGTGGAGACCTACATCGAGGAGGGGCTGGACGCGGCCCTGGACGGCGCCGGCGAGGAGGTCGCCGACCTGGTGAAGGCCGTCGACCGGCTGCTCACCCATGCCGACCGGACCCGGCGGCTCGGGGTGCGGGCCAACGCCGACACCGCCGAGGACGCGGTACGGGCGCGGCGGCTCGGCGCACAGGGCATCGGGCTGTGCCGCACCGAGCACATGTTCCTCGGCGACCGGCGCGGGCTGATCGAGCGGGTCATCCTGGCCGACGGGGACGCCGAACGCGACGCCGCGCTGGAGGCGCTGCTGCCGCTGCAGCGGCAGGACTTCGAGGAGCTGCTCGAGGCGATGGACGGGCTGCCGGTGACGATCCGGCTGCTGGACCCGCCGCTGCACGAGTTCCTGCCCGACCGCACCGAGCTCTCGGTGAAGGTGGCGGTGGCCGAGGCGACCGGCACGGCGGAGGACAAGGACGTCCGGCTGCTCGCCGCGGTGGAGCGGCTGCACGAGTCCAACCCGATGCTCGGGCTGCGCGGGGTGCGGCTGGGGCTGGTCACGCCGGGGCTGTTCACCATGCAGGTGCGGGCGATCGCCGAGGCCGCCTCGGCGCAGCTGCAGGCCGGGAAGAACCCGCAGGTGGAGATCATGGTCCCGCTGGTCGGCTCGGTGATGGAGCTGTACCTGGTGCGCGACGAGGCGGACGCGATCCTGCGGGAGGTCGCCGCGTCGTCGGGGGTGCCGCTGAAGGCGCCGATCGGGACGATGATCGAGCTGCCGCGGGCGGCGCTGACCGCGCACCGGATCGCCGACGGCGCCGACTTCTTCTCCTTCGGCACGAACGACCTCACCCAGACGGCGCTCGGCATCTCCCGCGATGACGCGGCGACCTTCCTCGGGCCGTACACCCAGAAGGGTATCCTGCCCGCCGACCCGTTCATCACCATCGATCA
>JBQGEH010000384.1:0-1884 GCA_052039515.1 Nakamurella sp.
GTGATGTCCGTGCCCTGCACCTGCAGCGAGCCGGACGTGACCTTCTCCAGGGCGTTGATCAGCCGCACCAGCGTGCTCTTGCCGGCGCCCGATCCGCCGATGATGGCGAAGATCTCGCCGGCCTCGATGTCGAGCGAGATGGACTGCAGAGCGGTGACGGTCGAGTCACCGGAGCCGAACGTCTTGCCCACCTCACGGAACTGGATCAGTGGTGTCGTCGTCATGACCGTCCCCTGGCTCCCTGCCGATGCCGCATCACTGGGCGCTGCGGACGGTGTCCTGCAGCTGGCCCAGGATGGTCTGCAGGTCGGCCTCGGGTCGATCGACGATCACGGCCGTGCCCTGCGAGGCCTTCACGACCGCATCGGTCACCGAGGGATCGTGGTAGAGCTCGACGATCTTGAGGTACGTGGGGTTGGCCTTGTCCGCGTCGCGGGCGACGAACGCGTTGATGTACGGCTCCGCGGCCGGCTTGGACGGATCGTCGTTGTACAGCGCCTTGGACGGATCGAGCTTGGCGTCCAGCGCGAAGTTGTTGTTGACGACGGCGGCGTCGACCGAGGACAACGAGGTCACCGTCTGCTGGGCGTCCACCGGAACCACCGTCACCTTGGAAGCGGCGGTATCGACGTCGGCCGGGGTCGACAGCACGGTGCCGCCGCCGGTCAACGAGATGAGACCGGCCTGCTGCAGCACGAGCAGCGCCCGGGCCTGGTTGGTCGGGTCGTTGGGGATCGCCACCTGACCCCCGGCCGGGATCTGGTCCAGTGCGGTGTACCGGTTGGAGTACAGCCCCAGAGGCACGACGACGGTCGACCCGATCGGCGTCAGGGTCTGGCCGTCCGAGACGTTGTAGTTGGCCAGGAACAGCAGATGCTGGAACAGGTTCAGGTCGATCTGCCCCTGGGCGAGGGCCGGGTTGGCCTGGGTGTAGTCGCCGAAGTTCACGGTCTGCAGGTCGATGCCGTTCTGGCCGGCCAGGTTCTTCAGGATGGGCCAGTAGTCGGCGCTGGCCTCGGTGGTGCCGACGCGGACCACCACCTTGTCGTCGCCGGACTTGGTCAGGTTGACGATCAGCAGGGTGGCGGCGACGACGACGGCGACCGCCGCGACGGCCACGCCGACGAGCAGGCCGCGACGGGACTGACGGCGTTCGGGCAGCCGCGGTGGGAGTGACGGCTGGTCGGGAGTGTCGGATCCGGTGGACATGCGAGTACCTCTCGGGAGCGCCGGGCGCGGTCGCCCGGTCAGGTCAGGGTGGGAAGCGGCGAGTTCGAGCGACTGCGAGCGCAGGGCAACGGATCTGCGCGCGTCGCCATGTCATCTCTGACACACCCGAGGGGCGGGGAAGGCTGGTCGCCGCTGACGTCCGCTGCGGAAAAGCAGTGCGCCTGTTCAGTCGCCGGTACAGAGCCGGCCGGGCGTCACGGCGTGCGAGAAGAGGGCCGACGGCGCCAACTGCGACACCCGTGGTGCACGGGGTCGGTCGGTCACGCCACCAGCAAGCACCCCGCGACGGTACGGGCTGATTTGACTGTTCTTCAAATCCGGGACGCTGATGGTGGGCAAGACCACCTTCGGCGACGTCGAACCCGGTCTGCGGACGGGAATCGTTGCGCAGAAATGGATATGGCGGGTGGGGACCGTCACCGTCCCGGCACCCGCGGCACGTTGACCGATCGGGCCTGCGTCACCTATGGTCACCACAGGTCACGAGTATCAGCGCACAGCCCCGGCTTGCTTATCGGCAACCCTCCGTCCGTGGTGGGGTGCTCCGGGTGAGGACCTGGCCGGCCGAACTGACGCCGGCAAGCACGGGCTCCGTCATGGAGCCCCCACCGGACGACGGGAGGGCCGTTCACACCATGACGCGCATCGACGCGA
>JBQGEH010000385.1:0-1842 GCA_052039515.1 Nakamurella sp.
GTCCCGTCGGCGCCGCGCCCAGATCGTGCGGGAGACGGATCACCGGAGCGCGCGGACCGGCGACTCGCGCCGTCGGGGGCTCCGTCGACTCTCGCGGTCACCGTGGAGCAAGCCGGGTTCGCCGACCCCGTCGGTCCGGTAATTTCACGGGCAACACCCCGTCGACGGCTTGAGCGGTGATCGGCATGCTGGCATTCGCCCTGGACGCGCGTTCCAGCGTCCCGGCGTACGTGCAGCTGCAGCAGCAGGTCAAGCACGCCATGCGGACCGGCGCCCTGCGGCCCGGCGATCAGCTGCCGTCGGCCCGTGAGGTGGTGGAGGCCCTCGGGATCAACCCCAACACCGTCCTGAAGGCCTACCGCGAGATGGAACGGGACGAGCTGATCGAGGTGCGGCAGGGTCAGGGCACGTTCGTGGCCGCCGATCTGATGACGGTCTCCCCCGGCGAGCTCGCGAAGCTCCGCCGGGATCTCGGTCGGTGGATCGCCGCGGCGGCCGCGCTGGGTCTGGAGCCCGACGACATGCTGGAGCTCGTCACCGCCGAGGTGACAGCCGCCCGGCGGCGCGCCACGGGATGACCGTCCCGGCCGTCCGGCTGACCGACGTCGGGGTCCGCTTCGGCGACGTGTGGGCGCTGCGGCACGCCTGCGAGGACATCCCGTCCGGTTCGGTGGTGGCGCTGGTCGGGACCAACGGAGCGGGCAAGACGTCCCTCATCCGCACGCTCGTCGGCCTGGATTCCCCGGCCGAGGGAACCGTCGAGATCCTCGGTGCGGTCCTGGACCCGCGGGATCCCGCCCACCTCGCCCGGATCGGCTACGTCGCCCAGCGCAAACCCCTCTACGGCACCTTCCGGGTGCACGAGATGCTGCGCTACGGCCGGGTCACCAACCCACGCTGGGACGCCGCCTTCGCCGACCGGCGGATCCGCGACGTCGGCATCGACCCGAAACGCCGCATCGACCAATTGTCGGGCGGACAGCGGACGCAGGTGGCGCTGACGATGGCGCTGGCCAAGCAACCGGACCTGCTGGTTCTCGACGAGCCGTTGGCCGACCTGGATCCCCTCGCCCGCGACCAGGTGATCGGAGCCCTGATGGGCGAGGTGCTGGAGCGCGGCCTGACGGTCGTGCTGTCCAGTCACAACCTGGCCGAACTGGCCGAGCCCTGCGACCGGGTCATCGTGCTGCGGGAGGGCAGCGTCGTGCTGGCCGGGGACACCGAGGAACTGCTGCCGGCGTACGCGGTGCTCACCGGGCCCGCCGCCGGCCTGGGACACCTCGCCCGCCAGGGCACCGTGGTCGACCACGAGAGCCACGGTGCGTCCGTCCGGGTGCTCGTCCGGCTCGACGTCGACGACCGCTTCCTGGACCCGCACTGGAACCGGCAGCAGGCCGTCCTGGAGACCGTCGTCCGCGGTCATCTGCAGGGCCGGGGTCTCGGCGACGGCTCCGGACCGGGCCTGCGGGCCGTGCCGTGATCCGCATGGCGGTACGGCAGTACCGGGGAGTGCTGCTGGGGACGTCACTGTCCACGCTGCTCGTCGTCGCGGTGCTGGTGGTCCACGGCGCGATCTCCCGCGGCCTCGCCACCCGGGTCGCCGCGGTCTGCGCCGCCGGGGACACCGCGACCTGTGACGACCTGTTCCTGCAGCTGAACACGACCTTCGATGACGTCGCCCGCTACCTCGGCTACACCGCCGTCACCTGCGTCCTGGTCGGCGCCGCCTGGGGCGCCCCCCTGGTGAGCCGCGAGATCGAGACCGGCACAGCCGCCCTGGCGTGGTGCCAGTCGGTCACCCGGAAACGCTGGTTCGTCACCCGGGTCCTGGTCGCGGTGGCG
>JBQGEH010000386.1:0-2558 GCA_052039515.1 Nakamurella sp.
TCGACTCCGCCGCGGATGGCAGGCTGGAGGCCGGCGCACCGGGCGCCGTCCGGTGAGTGGGGGTGTGGTGTGGCCCGTTCGGCGGCGACCGCCCGGTTCCTGCTGCTCGCCGCGCTGATCGCAGGCATCCTCGGGATGCACGTACTGACCGGCGGCGACACGACGGCCGGCCACGGACCGTTGCCGACGGCAACAGCCGCCGGGGCGACCCATCACGCCGACCCGGGCATGGGGCACCCGCTGGAACCGGCGTTCGCCCCCGACCACGGCGGGACGGGTGACCACGGGATGGCCGCCTGTGTGCTGTTCCTGGTCGCCGGGGCGGTCACGGCTCTTGCCACTTTGCTGCGCGGCCGCCGGCGCCGATCAACCGGACACGGGGCGGGACCGGACGCAGCGATCGCCGACCGGATGCGGCGGGGGCCACCAGGTCAGCAGCGTCCCCGCCTGACCCTGTGTGTGGACCGGATCTAGGAGACCCCGTCGGAACGGCATGCCGTCCCGACCTCCCGGTGACCCTTCGTCCGATCCCCAGAGGAGCAGTCCTGTGAAGAACCACCCCCGTACTCTCGCCGGAGCCGCCGTGCTGGCGCTGGCCCTCGCCGGCTGTGGCGGCACCGACCCGGCGACCACCGCCGGCTCGTCCACCGCCGGGTCGACCACGGCCGTCACCTCGACGGCACCGTCCGCACCGTCGGCCGTCGCGACCACCGGGTCCGACACCCGCGCCTCGGTGGCCCCGAGCGCCCACAACGACGCGGACGTGTCCTTCGTCCTGATGATGATCGAGCACCACCGCGGCGCTGTCGCGATGGCCCAGCTCGCCCCCGACCGGGCCGCCGACCCGCAGGTGATCGAGCTCGCCGCCACCATCGAAGCGGCCCAGCAGCCGGAGATCGAGCAGATGACCGGCCTGCTGCAGGCGTGGAACGCGGCCACGATGCCGGGCGGGAACCCGTCGCACGGCATGGACATGGCCGACCACAGCGGCATGGACATGGGCACGGACGGGACCACCGCGTCCGGGTCCGCCATGCCGGGCATGATGAGCGCCGAACAGATGGCGGACCTGTCGGCGGCGTCCGGTACCGACTTCGACCGGATGTTCCTGCAGATGATGATCGAGCATCACCAGGGCGCGGTGGAGATGTCGGCCACCGAGATCGCCGCAGGTCAGAACGTGGAGGCGGTCGCCCTGGCCCGGTCGATCACCGAGAGTCAGACCGCCGAGATCGCCCGCATGCAGGAGCTGCTGGCGGCGAAGTGACCCGGAGCCCGGGCGGCCGGCGTCGGACCGGCCGCCCGGGCCTCACCCCTGCTGATCGGGCACGGCGGTCACCAGCAGGTTGGACGCGTAGCTGTGGGTCGCTGGATCGAAGTCGCCGATGCAGGTCACCAGGAGCAGGTCGGACGCGTCCGTGCCGCGCAGCTCCGCCGGGTCCAGGCGGGTCTTGACCACCGACTCCGCCGCCGTCACCCGGTAGGTCAGCACCGCGCCGCCGGCGGTGGTCACGGTCAGGCGGTCGCCCGCGGCGAGGTCGGCGAGCGCGGCGAACGCACCGAGACCCTGTGTGCTGGAGTCGATGTGGCCGGCGATGAGCGTGCGGCCCGGCCCGCCCGGACGTGGCCCGGCGACCCACCAGCCGGCGGTGGCGACGTCGTCCGGCGGGTCGAGCACCCCGTCCGCTGACACCCCGATCGGCGTCACCGGGATCTCGCGGCCGTCGCCCAGCCGGATTCCGATCGGCACCGCCGACGGGACCGGGGTCGCGGTGGTCGGCTCCGTCGGGTCCACCGCGGGGGCCGGCTCCGTCGGGTCCACCACCGTCGCCGGAGCGGCGGTGCCCGGGTGCGACATCACCGACTCCACCGCCGACGATGGCACGACCGGGGTGGCCGGCGGACGGTCGGCGGCGACCCCGTCGTCCGTGCCGAGGAGGGACATCCCGGCGACCAGGCAGACGATCAGGCCCGCCCCGGCGCCCGCCAGCCAGCCGCGACCGGCGGGCGCGACAACTGCGCCGCCCGGAGGTCCGGGCGGTGCCGTGGATCGGGGCGCGACGGGCACGACGGTCAGCCGCGCCGCCGGCTCACCGTGAACCCGGCCCCGCCGATCAGCAGCAGGACGCCACCGGCGGCCAGACCCAGCAACGCCGGCGAGGTGCCCTGGGACGCGGCGAACTGCCCGCCGGTGCCCGCCGACACCGCCGAGGGGGCCTGGCCCGAGCCGGTGGTCAACTGGCCGCGGGCCGCGCCCTTGGGGTAGGTGGCCGTGTGCACGTTGACGTAGTAGCCGCCCGGGTCGGCCACGATCGCGTCCAGCAGGGCCTTGTCGACGGTGACGGTGGCGGTACCGCCCGCGTTGACGACGGCCGCGTCGAACGGCACCACCACGTCGCCGTTGGTGCCGGCCGCGCCCTTGTGGATGTGCGCCATCGTCGCGGGCTCGGTGCCCTTGAAGGCGATGGTGTAGGTGAGGGTGCCGGCCGCGGCGTCGATGTCGAAGGACGCCGAGACGGTGTCCGACGCCGACGCGGCCGGGGTCTGGTCGGCTCCCG
>JBQGEH010000387.1:0-1565 GCA_052039515.1 Nakamurella sp.
GACGCACGCCGGACGAGGACGACTGCGTGTTCGTCCTGCCGGGCTCGGCGGGCGCGGGCGGCCGGGTCGACCTCGATCTGGACGGCGACCTGATCGCCGACTGGCGGGACGACGAAGCCTGGTGAGCGGCTCCTGCCGCCCTCTCCCCCGCCGACGCGAACGGGCGGCACCCGGGGCGTCGAGCTCCCGGGTGCCGCCCGTGTCCGGTGGCACCGCCTTCGCGGTGAGGGGTCAGCGCGGGGCCGACCCCGGCGTCACCACTCCAGGCCACCGCCGGTCTGGTACTCGATGACGCGGGTCTCGAAGAAGTTCTTCTCCTTCTTCAGGTCCATCATCTCGCTCATCCACGGTTACGGGTTTTCCGTCTCCGGGAACAGCGGCTCCTGCCCGATCTGCACGCAGCGGCGGTTCGTGATGAAGTGCATGTACTGCTCGCACTGGGCGGCCGAGAGGCCGAGCATGCCGGTGGACAGGGTCTCCCGGCCGTAGGCGATCTCCAGCTCGCAGGCCTTGCGCAGCATGCCCGACACCTCGGCGGCGAACTCCGCCGACCACAGCTCCGGGTTCTCCAGCTTGATCTGGTTGATGACGTCGATGCCGAAGTTCAGGTGGATCGACTCGTCGCGCAGGATGTACTGGTACTGCTCGGCGATGCCGACCATCTTGTTGCGCCGGCCCAGCGACAGGATCTGCGCGAACCCGGTGTAGAACCACATGCCCTCGAAGATCACGTAGAAGGCGACGAGGTCGCGCAGGAACGCGCGGTCGTTCTCCAGCGTCCCGGTGCGGAACTCCGGGTCCTCGAGGTGCTTGGTGTAGTTCAGAGCCCAGGCGTCCTTCACGGTGATCGAGGGGATCTCCCGGTACATGTTGAACAGCTCGCCCTCGTCCAGGCCGAGCGATTCGCAGATGTACTGGAAGGTGTGCGTGTGCACGGCCTCCTCGAAGGCCTGCCGCAGCAGGTACTGCCGGCACTCCGGGTTGGTCAGCTGGCGGTAGACCGCGAGCACGATGTTGTTGGCGACCAACGACTCGGCGGTGGCGAAGAAGCCCAGGTTGCGCTTGAGCATCTGCCGCTCGGCGGGGGTGAGCCCGTTCGGCGACTTCCACAGCGCGATGTCGGCCTGCATCGACACCTCGGTCGGCATCCACTGGTTGTTGCAGCCGGCCAGGTACTTCTCCCAGGCCCAGTGGTACTTCAGCGGCAACAGCTGGTTGACGTCGGCGCGGGCGTTGATCATCCGCTTCTCCGACACCGAGACGCGGCCGCCCGCGGTGTCGATGGAGCCGAGGCCGGTGGCGCTGACCGCCGGGGTGGCGTCGGCGGTGGCGGTGGTGAACGAGGTCGGCTCCGGGGTGGTCGGCTCGGCGACGTCCAGGGCGAAGGTGCTGGCGAAGTCGGTCATGGCTGGGAGGTCCTTTCTGGCTGGTGAGCGGTCGTGGTGGACGCGACCGTCACTGGCACGCTTCGCAGTCGGGGTTGTCGATGGAGCACGCGGAGATGTCGCTGCCGGCCACCTGGTCGGCGGCGAACGGGTTGAGCTCGATCTCCGGGGCCTTGACCG
>JBQGEH010000388.1:0-5770 GCA_052039515.1 Nakamurella sp.
GGCGGGGCTGTGGTCGCCGTACCTGGAGGTCGGCATCGGGCCCGACCCGGAGATCTTCACCAAGGCACCGGTTCTCTCGGCCGTCGGCACCGGCGCCGCGGTCGGGGTGCTGGCCCGGTCCGAGTGGAACAACCCCGAGCCGGAGCTGGTCCTGGTCGCCGACAGCCGGGGCCGCGCCCGGGGAGCCACGTTGGGCAACGACGTCAACCTCCGCGACATCGAGGGCCGCAGTGCGCTGCTGCTCGGCAAGGCCAAGGACAACAACGCCTCCTGTGCGATGGGCCCGTTCCTGCGGCTGTTCGACGGCGGTTGGTCGCTGGACGACGCGCGGACGACGGAGATCACCCTGCGCGTCACCGACACCGACGGTGCCACCGTGCTCGAGGGCAGCAGCAACGTCGGCGAGATCAGCCGCCCGTTCGAGGAGCTGCTGGCCGCCGCGCACGGCGACCACCACCGCTACCCGGACGGTTTCGTGCTGTTCACCGGCACCCTGTTCTCGCCGACCCGCGACCGTGGCGCGCCGGGCCGCGGGTTCACCCATGCGACCGGCGACACCGTCGACATCGCCGCCGACCGGCTCGGGCTGCTGCGCAACGTGGTCGACACCGCCGAGCACGCCCCCGCCTGGACGTTCGGGATCGGTGCGCTGATGGCCAATCTCGCCGGTCGCGGCCTGCTGCGGAGCGCCCGGTGAGCCGCCGGGTGGTGGTCCTGGACGAGGCGTTCGGGGCGGTGGCGGACGAACAGGCGGTCGCCGCGGCGCACGGCGCGACCTTCGCCCGGTTCCAGTGCCGGACCGCCGACGAGACCCGCGACGCCGCCGCCGGGGCCGACGTCGCGTTCGTCAACTTCGCGCCCGTGGACGCCGCCGTGCTCGCCGTGCTGGCTCCGGGGGCGACGGTGATCCGCTACGGGATCGGCTACGACAACGTCGATGTCGCCGCCGCCACGGCCGCCGGCGTGCAGGTGGCCAACGTCCCCGACTACGGGGCGGACACCGTCGCCGACCACACCGTCGCCCTGCTGCTGGCGGGGCTGCGGCGGGTCGTGGAGTACGACCGGACGATCCGCCGCGACGGCTGGGTGGGCCCCACCGGGCTCGGACCCGTCCGGGGTCTGGCCGAGACCACCGTCGGGCTCGTCGGCACCGGCCGGATCGGTCGCGCGGTGGCGGCCCGGCTGCTGCCGTTCGGATGCACGGTGGTCGCCGCCGACCCGTTCGCCCCCGACGACGCTTTCGGCCCGGGGCTGACCCGGGTGGACCTGCCGACGCTGCTCGCCACCGCGGACGCGGTGTCCCTGCACTGCCCGCTCACCGACGCCACCCGGCACCTGATCGACGCCCGCGCGCTGGACCGGATGCGGCCAGGTGCGCTGCTGGTCAACACCTCCCGCGGCGGTCTGGTCGACACCGACGCCGTCGTCGCCGCGCTGGACGACGGGCGGCTCGGGGGCGTCGCGCTGGACGTCTTCGAGACCGAGCCGCTCCCCGCCGACTCCCCGTTGCGCAGCCACCCCCGGGCGATCCTCACCCCGCACGCCGCGTTCTACTCGACCACCTCGCTGCGGGCGCTGCAGCGGCTCGCCGCCGAGGAGGCCGGCCGCGCGTTGCGGGGGGAACCGCTGCGGTCGCCGGTCACCGGCTGAGTCAGGTGCGCGACGCGTCAGCCGCCCACGCCGCCCACAGCCGGCTGTAGAGGCCGTCCGCCGCGACCAGCGAGTCGTGGTCGCCGAGCTCGACGAGGCGGCCCTGCGACATCACCGCGATCCGGTCGCAGGCCCGGGCCTGGGTGAGGCGGTGCGCGACCACCAGCGCCGTGCGGCCGTGGATCAGTTCGATGGCGGCGCGCTCGAGATCGCGGGCGCCGGCGCTGCCGGCTTCGGCGGTCGCCTCGTCGAGCACCACGACCGGCGAGTCCCGCAGGGCGATCCGGGCCAACGCGAGCTGCTGCTCCTGCGCGACGGTCAGCGGATGCCCGCCCGCACCGACGGCGGTGTCCAGCCCGGCCGGCAGCGCCGCGACCCAGCCGGCCGCGCCGACCCGGGCGAGCACCGCCCGGATGCGGTCGTCGTCGGCGCCGGGCACCGCGAGGTGCAGATCGTCGCGGACGGTGCCGGTGAACACGTGGGTCTCCTGCGAGACCATGGTGACCAGCTCCCGGACCTGCTCCGGGGTGAGGTCGTCCACGGCGAGCGTCCGGGCGCCGGCGCCGTCGTGCACCACCAGCTCGATCGTCCCCGCGGTGGCCGGCGACACGCCCGCGACGAGCGCGGCCAGTGTCGTCTTGCCGGCGCCGCTCTCGCCCACCACGGCCAGCGACGACCCGGCCGGGATGTCCACGTCGACGCCGTGCAGCACCTCGCGGGTGCCGTCGTAGCTGTGCCGCACCCCCCGGACGCGCACCGACACCCGGGAGGTGGGGGTGGTCGGCGGGCCGGCGGGACGGACCGGCAGCTGGATCACGCCGACGAGCCGGGCGAGTGCGGCACCGGCGCGCTGGATCTCGTCGATGGACATCAGGAGCCACCCCAGCGGACCGAACAGCCGGTGGAACAGCAGGGCGGCGGCGGTCACGTCGCCCACCGTGGTCAGGTCGCCGCGGACGAGCAGGAAGCCGCAGCCGATGACCGCGCTGAGCCCCACGCCCTCGGCGGCGTTCATCGTCAGCCCGAACACCGACGCGGTCCGCTGGGCTTTCAGGCCCGCGGTCAGTGCGTCCGCCGAGGCGGCCTCGACCCGCCCGGTCTGCAGGTCGCCCATGCCGTAGGCGTGCACGGTGCGCCGGCCGTGCACCGACTCGAGCAGCACCCGGGACCGGTGCGACGACCGGGCCCGCTCCGTCGCGTAGAGCGGGCCGGCCTTCGGCAGGTAGTACCGCAGACCGATGGCGTAGACCGGCAGCACGGCGAGGAACGCCGCCCCCAGCCGCCAGTCCAGCGACACGAAGCCGCCGAGCGACACCAGCACGGTGACCAGTGAGGTGATGACCGCCGAGATCGTCGGGACCGACAGCGTGAACAGCTCGGTGTCCTCGGTGACCCGGGTGGTCACGTCACCGGCGCCGGCGCGTTCGAGCACGGCCGGCTCCATCCGCAGCGACCGCTCGACCACCTCCTCGCGCAGGTCGGCGGCGACGTGCGCACCGAGCCGTTCGGCCTGCCGCAGCGCGAGTCCGGCGAACAGGGCCCCGACCAGTACGCAGGCCCCGAGCGCCACGGTCAGGCCGGTGAGCGCGCCGGACGAAGAGCGGCCGGCGACCGTGTCGAGAACGACGTCGACGACCCGGCCGAGCAGGACGGCGGTGAGCACGGTGCTGACGCTGGCGACCACGGCGCTGACGACGCTGCCGGCCAGCAGACCCCGGTGCCGGCCGGCGCTGCGCAGCACCGCGGCCGCGGTGGCCCGGCCGGTCGCGACCGGCAGCGCGGAGGCGGGGGCGCTCATCGGAGCACCACCGCGCGGTAGCCGGGCAGCTCGTTCAGCTCGCGGTGGGTGCCGACGGCCCACCCGGACCCGTCGTCGGTGAACACCACCCGGTCGCAGCGGCCGAGCAGCAGCGGGGACGAGGTGAACACGACGGTGCGGCTGCGGCCCGACCTCAGCACGGACAGGCCCGCGGCGATCTCGTCCTCGGTGACCGCGTCGACCGCCGACGTCGGGTCGCGCAGGATCAGCACCTCCCGGTCGGCGTAGAGCGCGCGGGCGAGGGAGATCCGCTGCCGCTGACCGCCGGACAGGTTGGCGCCGTGGTCGAGCAGCGCCACGTCCGCCGGTCGGGCGTCCGGCCGGGCGGCGAGATCGGCGATGCGGACCGAGGCCGCTCCCAGCGCTGCGGCGAGGCGGGCGTCGTCCGGTGGGCGGCCGGTGTCCAGCGCGGCCGCGAGCGACCCGCCGAGCAGGTGCACCGCGTGGGGTTCGGCCAGCACCGCGGCGTCCCGGGTCGCCTCCGGCAGGTCGGCGAGGTCGGAGCCGCCGAACAGCACCCGTCCCCGGGCCGGCCGTTCCCGTCCGGACAGGATGTCGGCGAGCCGGGTCGCGACAGCGGGGTCGGCGACGACCACCCCGAGCGTCTCTCCCGGCGCGAGGTCCAGGTCCAGGGGCGCCACGGCGCCGTCGCTGACGCCGACGAGCCGGAACGGCGCACCGGCCGGCGGGGCCGCGGCACCGGTGGCCGACGGCAGGTCACCCAGGACGAGTTCGGCGACCCGCCGGCTGCTGGCCCGGGTCACCGCGAGGTCGCGCACCGCGACGGTCAGGTGGGTGAGCGGGTCGAGCAGGAAGGACGCGAGGCCGATCACCGTCACCAGGTCGGCGATGCTGATCCGGTCGTCGATGGCGTAGCGGGCGGCCACCACCGCGGTGACCACCACGAGCACGCCCGAGGCGACCGCCCCGACCCCGGTGACCAGCGCGGTCGACGTCGCGGCCCGGGCGGTGGCGGTCAGCGAGGTGCGGCTGGCGCCGCGGTAGCGCAGGACGGCCTGACCGACCCCGCCGAAACCGCGCAGCGACCGGAGTCCGGTGAGCAGGTCGGTGGCCACGGCTGCGGCCAGTCCGGTGGCCTGCTGCCGTTCGCCGAGCCGGCGGGCCAGGTACGGCCCGAGCAGCTGGGTCACCGTCACGACCAGCGCGAGCGCCCCGAGGACGGCCAGTCCGAGACCGGTGTCGATCCGCAGCAGCGTCACCGCGGCGACCGTGAGCCCCACCGACGACGCGATCAGCGCGCCGACGGTCTCGATCGCGGCGGTGGTGGCCCGCGCGTCGGAGGTGGTGATGGACAGCAGCTCCCCGGCCCGGCGGTCGCCCGGTCCCGCGCGGGTGACGAGCATCCGGCGGGCCGCGGCGACCCGCAGCCGGTGCGCTTCGACGGTGGCGAGCTTCCCGGTCAGGTAGTAGCCCACGGCGCCGGCCACGGCCAGCACGGTGAACAGTCCGAGGATCCCCCCGACGCCCGCCAGGATGGACGCTCCGTCACCGGTGGTGACGGCGGTCCCGATGACCAGACCGATCGCCACCGGCACCAGCGCCTCGCACACCTGGTGCAGGATCCGCAGCAGGTACGCCACCACCAGCGTCCGGCCCTGCCGCCGGAACATCGCCCGGACCACCATCCATCCGGCCGACCCGCCGGAGACGCCCTCGTGCACAACCGTTCCGCTCGCTCACGCCCGCACCCGTGCCGCGGCGACCAGCCGTTGACGTGCCGACTACTTAGGGCACCCTAACATCCGATGCCGGTCAGCAGCTCCCACCGCCGCCGCCGTCGCCCCCGCCACACCCGCCGCCGTCGCCACCCCAGCCGCCGCCGCCGTCACCGCCCCACCCACTGCGGTCGGCCCCACCCCCGGTCCACACCAGCGAGCCGTCGCCGCGGCGCCAGGAGGAGCGGCGCCGGCCGGTCGAGCGCGAGCCTGCGGTCGTCACCACGGCCGCCAGCGCGACCAGCGCCACGACGATCACGAATCCGGTCATCCCACTCACCTCCACCGACCCGGACGGGCGGTTCGTCGATCCGCCGGAAGCGTTCGGGTCCTGCCCGGAGCGTGCGCCGCCCGCACCGCCCGGTGGAAGACTGGTTGCAATATTGCAGGCAACCATGCTGTCGCCGTCTCGTGTCCGGGAGCCGCCATGACCGACCCCACCCCGTCCGTCCGCGAGCGACGGCTCGCCCACGAGCTCCGCGAGGCCCGTGTCGGCGCCCAGCTGACCGGCGACCGGGCGGCCCGGGAGCTGGGCTGGTCGGCGTCCAAGCTGTCCCGCATCGAG
>JBQGEH010000389.1:0-1849 GCA_052039515.1 Nakamurella sp.
GCGTGCAGATGGTGATGGCCCGTCGACGGCTGCCGTTCTTCTACCTCCAGGTCGCCGGCGGCGCGATCGCCACGGTGCTGGCGGCGGCGGTCGCCGCCACCCCGATCGACGTCGACCCGTCGCTGGTCGGCACGGCCAACATCATCATGCTGCTCGCCGGCATCGGCCTGATGGGAGCGGTGCAGGACGCGCTCACCGGCTTCTACCTCACCTCCGGAGCGCGGCTCATCGAGGCGATGATGGCCACCGCCGGCATCATCGCCGGCGTCGGCTTCGGCATCTCGATCGCCGACGGGCTCGGCCTGTCGCTGGGTCGGCTGGTCCCCGGCAAGCTCGGCAGCATCTCGGACCTGCCCGTGGTCGTGGTCGGGGCGGCGATCTCGGCGGCGGCGTTCAGCGTCGCCTGCTACGCACCGCGGCGTGCCGTGCTGCCGGTCGCGTCGATCACCGGCGTCGCCGCGCTGGTCTCGCAGGTCGTCACCGTCGCCGGGTTCGGACGGGCGGCCGCCGCCGGCGCCGCGGCGTTCTTCATCGGTCTGGTGGCCTACGCCGTGGCCGGGCGGGTCCGGGTGCCCCCGCTGGTGGTGGCGGTCCCGGCGATCGTGCCGTTCCTGCCCGGCCTGTCGATCTACCGCGGCCTGACCTTCCTCGCGGAGGGCGGCTCGTACGTCTCGCAGGGCATCCTGGCGCTGATGACCGCGATCTCGGTCGCGATCGCGCTGGCGTCGGGCGTGATCCTCGGGGAGTACGTCGCCCAGCCGGTCAAGCGCGAGGCGCGCAAGCTGGAGAACCGGCTCGCCGGTCCGCGCCTGGTCGGACCGTTCCGGGCGATGACCCGCGCGGAGCGACGCGCGTTCAGGAGGTCGGAGCAGCAGTCCAGCGACTGAGCTCGTCGAGCCAGCGCCGGTGGCTGCCGTCGTAGGGCGCCGCTCCGGCCCGGACCGCGGCCAGCACCTCGTCGCAGCTGGCCCGCGCCGCGGCGACGACGTCGGCGGGGTAGCCGTAGGCCACCTGGTGCTCGGCGAACTCGTCCTCGTCGTCGACGAAGGTCTCGCCGGGGCCGACGGGCGGGTCCTCCCACGGGGCGGGGCCGGCCGGCACCGGATCGGGCAGGCGGATCACGTCGAGGTCGAGGTCGACGGCGCGCAGGACGCGGTCGTCCCAGGACGGCGGCGTCGTCATGTCGACGTAGAGGTCGCACCAGATCCCGGGCGCCTGGAAGGTCGGCAGGTGCCAGCGGTCGGGGTGCACGAGGGTCACCGAGTCGACCGCCGAGTGGAACTCGTGGCCGGGGCGGTGGTGGTGGGTGCCGGCCGGGACGCCGATCCAGTCGCCGTGCTCGTCGGAGCCGAGGTGGACGCCCTCGAACGCCCAGTGCGGCCGGTCGCCCCACTTGGTCATCTCGCAGCGCACACGGGTCCCCGGTTCCATGGCCCGACCCTAGGCGACCGGGCGAGGAAGTGCCCGCTCGGTCAGGTGCGGGGGAGGCGGACGGTGATCGTCGTGTCGCCCGGCGCGCTCGCCAGCGCGACCGACCCGCGGTGGGCGCCGACGATGGCCTCGACCAGGGACAGGCCGAGCCCGGCGCCCCCGGCACGGGTGCGGGCGGCGTCGCCGCGGGTGAAGCGCTCGAACGCCCGCGGTGCGAGGTCGGGGGCGAAGCCCGGGCCGTCGTCGTGGACGGTGAACCCGTCCGGGTCGGCCGTGACGGTGACGGTGCTGCCGGCGGGGGTGTACTTGCGGGCGTTGGTCAGCAGGTTGGTCACCACCTGGTGCAGGCGGGCGGCGTCGCCGGGGACGGTGATCGGGTCCTCCGGCAGCGAGAGCCGCCAGGAGCGCTCCTGGTCGA
>JBQGEH010000390.1:0-13667 GCA_052039515.1 Nakamurella sp.
AGCGTAGTGGCACATCGTGTTGATTTTCCAACATCATCACCCGACAGGCTGTGGTCCAGGCAACAGCTTGCGGGGCGGTGGTGCGGGGTGTAGAAGCGGTCCCCCCGGCCACCCAGCCCTTCCCGCGGCTTTCGCGGTACAGAACGTCGTCGCTGGTCAGGGCGACGGTCAAGACGGGGTACCGTCCGGCATCCGGCGGTTGCGCGTGGTCATCGGGGCGTTATCAACTCGCAACGACTCGGTGTTGACTTCACCATCGTCGGCTGACAGATTGTGTGCACTCAACACAGGTGGGCGGCACTGACGTGCTCGACCCGTTCCGGAGGTCAACGATGACTGGTTCTGATTTCGACGCAGTGCTGGGAAAGACCGGCATGAACCGTCGCTCGATGCTGCGGCTCCTCGGCATCGGGGCCGCGGGTGTCGCGAGCGCGCCGCTGCTGGCGGCCTGCACCGGCACCTCGAACGGGGGCAACACCTCCGCCTCGTCCAGCACGACCACCTCGGCCGCCGCCACCGGGTCCGCGACCTCCGGTGCGACCAGCAGCAGTGGCGCCAGCCAGATCGGCGGCACCGTCTCCTTCGGCTCCTCGGCGTCGGACGACGTGCCGAAGAAGGCCTACCAGGCGGTCTTCGACGCCTTCACCAAGCAGTACGGCACCACCGTCACGGTGAACACCGTCGACCACAACTCGTTCCAGGAGAACATCAACAACTACCTGCAGGGCAGCCCGGACGAGACCTTCACCTGGTTCGCCGGCTACCGGATGCAGTTCTTCGCCGAGCAGGGCCTGCTGACCCCGATCGACGAGGTCTGGGAGGGATTTGCCGACCAGTACTCCGAGGGCTTCGCGTCCGCCTCCACCGGCGCCGACGGCAAGAAGTACTTCGTGCCCTTCTACAACTACCCCTGGGCCTTCTTCTACCGGAAGAGCGTCTGGTCGGAGAAGGGCTACGAGGTCCCCACCACCCTCGACGAGCTCAAGACCCTCGGCGCCAAGATGCAGGCCGACGGCCTCGTCCCGATCGCGTTCGGCGACAAGGACGGCTGGCCCGCGATGGGCACGTTCGACTACCTGAACATGCGCACCAACGGCTACCAGTTCCACATGGACCTGATGGCGCACAAGGAGTCCTGGACCGACGACCGGGTCAAGAAGGTCTTCCAGACCTGGAAGGAACTGCTGCCGCTGCACCAGGAGAACCCGCTGGGCCGCACCTGGCAGGAGGCCGCGCAGTCGGTGGTGAAGAAGGAAGCCGGCATGTACCTGCTCGGCATGTTCGTCGGTCAGCAGTTCCCCACCGAGGACCAGGACGACCTGGACTTCTTCCCGTTCCCGGAGATCGACTCGGCCATCGGCGCCGACGCGGTCGAGGCCCCGATCGACGGTTTCCTGGTCTCCAGCAAGGGTCTCACCGACCAGAGCAAGGCGCTGATGACCTACCTGGCCTCGCCGGAGGCGCAGCTGACCTACCTGGGCGGCGACCCGTCCAACGTCGCGGCCAACAAGACCGCCGACACCAGCAAGTACACCGACCTGCAGAAGAAGGCGGTTGAGCTGATCAGCTCGGCCAAGAACATCTCGCAGTTCCTCGACCGCGACACCCGGCCGGACTTCGCGAGCCCGGTCGTCATCCCGGCCCTGCAGCAGTTCCTGTCCGATCAGGACGTCGACGCGGTGACCCAGAGCCTCGAGGACCAGGCCAAGGCCATCTTCGTCTGAGTCGCCGATGTGGTGCGGGACCGGATCGCCGGTCCCGCAGCACATCTCCCGCACCCCGTCGCTCGACCCCGTCCACCTGGAGATGTGCATGACCGGATCAACGCCGACCGCGTCCTCCCTGCTCGAGAAGAACAACGCGCCCGGCCCCGGAGCCGAGGTGGTCGAGGTCAAGGGCCGGCTGCGCAAGCTGAGCACGGCCGACAAGGTCGTCATCAGCCTGATGATCGGCATCCCGACCATCATCGAGGCGGTGCTGGTCTGGTTCCCGGCGGTCGCCTCGGTGGTGCTCTCCTTCGGCAACTGGAACGGCGTCGGCTCGCTGTCGCGGATCCAGTGGATCGGGGTCACCAACTACCGCAACATCTTCGCGCTGGACCCCAACTTCTGGCCGGCCGTCCAGCACAACATCTACTGGCTGCTGTGGCTGGCCTTCATCGCCACCCCGCTGGGCATCTTCCTGGCGGTGCTGCTGGACCGGGAGACCCCGGGCAGCAAGCTGTTCCAGAGTGTGTTCTTCCTGCCGGTGACGTTCTCGCTGGCCCTCATCGGCGTCATCTGGCAGCTGATCTTCTCCCCGGAACAGGGCCTCATCAACGGGGCCTTCGGCACCTCGGTGGACTGGTTCGGCGACTCCAGCATCAACCTGTGGGCGGCGCTGGTCGCGGCCAGCTGGAAGCACGTCGGTTACATCATGATCCTGTATCTAGCCGGTCTGAAGGGTGTCGATCCCTCGCTGCGGGAGGCCGCCGCCCTGGACGGCGCCAACAACCGGCAGACGTTCTTCCGGGTCGTCTTCCCGGCCATGAAGCCGATCAACATCGTCGTCGTGGTCATCACGATCATCGAGGCGCTGCGCGCCTTCGACATCGTCTACATCATCAACAAGGGCAACAACGGCCTGCAGCTGCTGTCCACGATGATCTACACCAACAGCGGCGCCGCGGCCCGCGTCGGGTACGCCTCCGCGCTCGCGGTCATCCTGCTGGTCATCGCGCTGGTGCCGATCGTCACCTACCTCAGTCAGGCGTTCAAGGAGGAGAACCGGTGAGCCGCCCCGACTTCCGGCCGACCACCGTCCCCGCCCCGTCCCGAGGAGCCACCCGATGACCGTCCCGCTCGCCACCGCCGAGCCGGAGCCCGAGGCCCGGGTCCGCCGCCGCAACCGCAAGCAGAACTACTCGACCCCGCTCACCCGGGGGAGCAAGGCCAGCCGCATCGGCATCACGGTCTTCCTGGCCGGCGCCGCCGTGCTGTGGCTGATCCCGCTGCTGTGGACGGTCTACACCTCGCTGCGTCCGCTGGACTACTTCAAGGACCACTCCTACTTCTCCGTCGGTGGCCCCTACAACTTCCAGAACTACGTCGACGCCTGGGACCAGGCGGAGCTGCCCAAGTTCTTCGCCAACTCGATGATCATCACGATCCCGGCGGTGGTCCTCACGCTGTTCCTGGCGTCGCTGGCGGCGTTCAAGCTGTCCCGGGTGCCGTGGAAGTACAACATCCCGCTGCTCATCCTGTTCACCGCGGGAAACCTGCTGCCGCAACAGGTCCTGGCCACCCCGCTGTTCCAGATGGCCAAGCACACCCCGCTGCCGCTGACCGTCTCGGACTCCGGGTCGTTCATCAACACCTACTACGTCGTCATCGCGGTCAACGTGGCGTTCCAGCTCGGCTTCTGCACCTTCGTGATGAGCAACTACATGAAGGCGCTGCCGGTCGAGCTGACCGAGGCCGCGCAGGTCGACGGGGCCGGCATCTGGAAGCAGTACTGGAAGATCGTGCTGCCGCTGTGCCGGCCGGCGCTCGCCGCGCTGGCGACGCTGGAGTTCATCTTCATCTACAACGACTTCTTCTGGGCGTTGCTGCTGGTGCAGAAGGGCGACCGGCTGCCGATCACGTCGGGCCTGAACAACCTCAACGGGCAGTTCGCGCAGAACTACAATCTGCTGTCGGCGGGCGCGCTGCTGTCGGCGATCCCGGTGCTGATCGTGTACTTCCTGTTGCAGAAGCACTTCAAGGCGGGCCTGACCCTGGGCGCCAACAAGGGCTGAGCCGCCCCACCCGGCCCGACACGGGCTGAGCCGGTTCGAGCCGACCCACCGACCGACCCGACCAGGGATGAGCCACCACGCATGAGCAGCACCCCCGTCACCCCCCTTCCCGACCGGTCGGAGCAGCTCGCCGACGCCATGGCCCGGGTCACCGACGCCCTCGGTGGCCGGCTGGCCTTCGGCGGCGACTACAACCCCGAGCAGTGGCCCGAACACGTCTGGGAGAACGACGTCACGCTGATGAGAGAGGCCGGGGTCAACCTGGTCTCGCTCGGCATCTTCTCCTGGGCATGGCTGGAGCCCAAGCAGGGGCGCTACGAGTTCGGTTGGCTGGACAAGATCCTCGGTCTGCTGCACGAGGGCGGCATCCGCGTCGACCTGGCCAACGCCTCGGCCACGCCGCCGCCGTGGTTCTCGGTGGCCTACCCGGACTCGCTACCGGTGGACGTGGACGGGGTGCGCCGCTCCTACGGCGGCCGGCAGGCGTTCTGCCCGTCGTCGCCGGACTACCGGGCGGCCGCGGCGGCACTCACCGAGGCCGTCGTCGCGCGGTACGCCGACCACCCCGCGGTCGTGATGTGGCACGTGCACAACGAATACGGCTGCCACAACTGGAGCTGCTACTGCGACACCTCGGCCAAGGCCTTCCGCAGCTGGCTGCAGCGCCGGTACGGCGACCTCGAGGTGCTCAACGACGCGTGGGGGACGGCGTTCTGGAGCCAGCGGTACTACGACTGGGACGAGGTCATCCCGCCGCGGCGCCCGTCGTACAACACCTTCGCCAACCCCACCCAGCAGCTGGACTTCGCCCGCTTCTGCTCCGACGAGCTGCTGGACTGCTACCGCGCCGAGGCCGCGATCATCCGGGCCGGTGCGAGCCAGCCGGTGACGACCAACTTCATGAGCTTCTTCAAGCCGCTGGACTACTGGGCCTGGGCGCAGGAGATGGACCTCGTCTCCAACGACGACTACCGGCTCGGCCACCTCGGCGAACCCGAGACCACTCACACCCTCTCGATGTCCGGTGACCTCATCCGGTCGCTGGCCGACACCGCGCCCTGGCTGCTGATGGAGCACTCCACCTCGGCGGTGAACTGGCAGCCGCGCAACCTCCCGAAGGCGCCCGGTCAGATGCGCCGGGACAGCCTGTCCCACATCTCCCGCGGCGCCGACGGAGCGTTGTTCTTCCAGTGGCGGGCGTCCCGGGCCGGCGCGGAGAAGTTCCACTCCGCGCTGCTGCCGCACGCGGGCACCGCGTCGGACCGCTGGCGCGAGGTGCGGGAACTGGGCGCCGATGTCGCCGCACTGGCGCCGGTCGCCGGCAGCCGGGTGCACGCCCGGATCGCCGTCGCCTTCGACTGGAACGCCTGGTGGGGCGTCGAACTGGACTCGCACCCGAGTGCCGACGTCGACCAGATGACCGCCGTCCGCCGCTGGCACCGGGTGCTCTGGGAACACGGGTACACCGTCGACTTCGTCCACCCCGCCCGGGATCTCGACCGCTACCAGGTCGTCCTGGTGCCGTCGCTGTACCTGGTCACCGACGAGGCCGCGGCCAACCTCGCGGCCGTCACCGCCCGCGGCGGCACCGTGGTGGTCAACCACTTCTCGGGCATCGTCGACGAGAACGACCACATCCGGCTGGGCGGCTACCCCGGCGCGTTCACCGACCTGGTCGGTCTGCGCAGTGAGGAGTTCGGGCCGCTGCTGCCCGACCAGCAGGTGCGGCTGGACCTCGCCGGCGACTTCTCCGGCACCGCCACCGGCACCGTGTGGACCGAGCTGATCGGCACCGTCGACCACGACGTCGAGGTGCTCGCCACCTTCGGCGACGGCATGTTCGCCGGCCGCCCGGCCATCACCCGCCGCCACCCGGAGCCCGCGCCCGACGGCACCATCGGCGGCGCCGCCTGGTACCTGGCCACCGTGCCCGACGACGACACCCTGCGCGACGTGCTGCTGACCGCCTGCCGCCAGGCCGGCGTGACGCCGGCGCTGGACCTCCCGGAGTGGCCGGCCGGACTGGAGGTCGTCCTCCGCGAGAACGACACCACCCGGTACGTCTTCGCGCTCAACGCGGGCGACGTCGCGGCCACCGTCCCGGTCACCGGCACCGACCTGCTGACCGGCGATGCGTGGGCCCCCGACCGCCGGGTCCCCGCGGGTGGCGCCGCCGTCATCGCGGTGCCCCGGGCCGGGTCGTGACCACGGTGCTGGCCGACCAACGCCGCGAGCTGATCCTCGCCGAGGTCGAGCGCACCGGGGCGATCCGGATCAGCGAGCTCACCGAGCTGCTCGGGGTGTCGGACATGACCGTCCGCCGGGACCTGGAGCACCTCGAGGCGCGCGGCTGGCTGCGCAAGGTGCACGGCGGGGCCGTGCTCAGCCAGTCCAGCGTCGAGGAGTCCAGCTTCGAGGCCAAGAGCGCCCTGCAGCAGCCGGCCAAGCGGGCCATCGCGGCCCGGGCGCTGCAGCTCATCGAGCCGCACACCGCGATCGGACTGTCCGCGGGCACCACCACCGGGATGCTGGCCCGCGGACAGCAGGGCACCGAGATGCCGCTGTCGGTGGTCACCAACACGACCACCGTGGCCGACATCCTCGCCGTCAACGCCGGGCACCACCTGCGCACCGTGCTCACCGGCGGTGAGCGGACCCCGAGTGCCGCCCTCGTCGGGGCCATCGCCGACCGGGCCATCGGCTCGCTGCACGTGGACCGGTTGTTCCTCGGCGTGCACGGCATGGACGCCCGGGTCGGCTTCAGCTGCCCGAATCTCGCCGAGGCGCAGACGAACCAGGCGCTGATCGCCAGTGCCCGGCAGATCGTCGTGCTGGCCGACTCGACCAAGTGGGGCGTGGTCGGCCTGGCCAACTTCGGCCGGCTCGGCGCCGCCGACATCCTGATCACCGACGACGGCATCTCCGCCGACGCCCGCCGGGTGCTGGAGGACCAGGTCGGCAAGCTCATCGTGGTGCCGGTCTCCGAGGGCACCCTCGGCAAGGCCTTCGCCGGCAGCACCACCCGTCAACGCGAGAGAGAAGCATGACCGACCACCTGCACCTGCGGCGCGACGGCGTCAGCCTGCTGATCGACTGTGCCGGCCCCGGCCAGCCCGAGATCCTGCACTGGGGAGGCGATCTCGGTGCGCTGACCGACACCGAGGTGGATGCGCTGCGGACGGCCCGGACACCGGCGCTGGCCAACTCGGTCGTCGACGTCCGCGTTCCGCACGCACTGCTGCCCGAACGCGCCGCCGCCTGGCGCGGCCGGCCGGGGCTGGCCGGGGCCCGCGCCGACGGCTCCGGCTTCGCGCCGCTGCTGCAGCTGACCGGCACCACCACCGACGTCGACGCCCCCGCCGGCACCAGCGGGATCACCCACTGGGACGTCGTCTTCGACCTCGCCGACACCGACGCGGGCCTGGAGGTCCGCTCGTGCTGGGCGCTGGACGGCGCGGGGGTGCTGTCCGTCCAGCACACCGTGCGCAACGCCGGAACCGCCCCGTTCGCGCTGGCCGAGCTGGGGGTGAGCCTGCCGGTGCCGGCCCGGACCGCGGAGCTCCTCGACTTCACCGGACGCTGGTGCTACGAGCGCGGTCCCGTCCGCCGGCCCTTCCAGGAGGGGGCCGTCGTCCGGGAGAACCGGCGCGGCCGCACCGGCGCCGACGCCGCCTTCGTCACCGTCGCCGGCACCCCCGGTTTCGCCAACCGCCGCGGCGAGCTGTGGGCCACCCACCTGGCCTGGAGCGGCGACCAGGTCAGCTGGGCCGAGGCCGAACCGGACGGCACCCGCGCCCTGGGTGCCGCGGAACTGCTGGCCCCGGGCGAGGTCTCGCTCGCCCCCGGCGACAGCTACACGACCCCGACCCTGGTCGCCGCCTACTCCGCGGCCGGGCTGGACGGCATCTCCAACCGCTTCCACCGGCACCTGCGGGCGCGTCCCACGCACCCCGCCAGCCCGCGCCCGGCCGTGCTCAACACCTGGGAGGCGGTGTATTTCGACCAGAACCTGGCCGGTCTGTCGACCCTCGCCGACGCCGCCGCCGCGGCCGGTCTGGAGCGGTTCGTCCTCGACGACGGCTGGTTCGGCGGCCGCCGCGACGACACCAGCTCGCTGGGCGACTGGACCGTGTCGTCCGACGTGTGGCCGGACGGGTTGACCCCGCTCATCGACCACGTCACCGGCCTGGGCCTGCAGTTCGGGTTGTGGGTGGAGCCGGAGATGATCAACGCCGACTCCGACCTGTACCGGGCGCACCCGGACTGGGTCCTCGGCCCGGCCGGGAAGCTCGGCCCGGAGGCGCGGCACCAGCACGTGCTTGACCTCGCCAACCCCGACGCCTGGCAGCACATCCACGACGCGCTGGACCGGCTGCTCACCGACCACGACATCGCCTACCTCAAGTGGGACCACAACCGCGACCTGGTCGCGGCCACCCACGCCGGCCGCGCCGGGGTGCACGCCCAGACCGCGGCGGTGTACCGGCTGTTCGACGCGCTCAAGGCGGCGCACCCGGGGCTGGAGATCGAGAGCTGCTCCAGTGGCGGAGCCCGGGTCGACCTCGGGGTGCTCGCCCGTACCGACCGGGTGTGGGCCAGCGACTGCAACGACGCGCTCGAGCGGCAGATGATCCAGCGCTGGACCAACCTGCTGCTGCCGCTGGAACTCATCGGCTCGCACGTCGGCCCGCCGACCGCGCACACCACCGGCCGCACCCACGAGCTGTCGTTCCGGGCCGCCACCGCCCTGTTCGGACACTTCGGGGCCGAGTGGGACATCGCCTCGGCCACCGACGACGACCGCGCCGGGTTGACCGCGGCGGCCGCGATCTACCGGCGGCTCCGCGACCTGCTGCACACCGGGACCTCCGTGCACGCCGACCACCCGGACGACGCCGCGACGTTCTCCGGAGTGGTCGCCGCGGACCGCTCGACGGCGGTGTTCGCCTACGTCCAGCTGCGCACCGGGCCGCGGGAACGGCCCGCGCCGGCCCGGTTCGTCGGGCTGGACCCCGACCGCCGCTACACCGTCACCGTGCTCGACGTCGCCGGCCGCCCCGGAACCACCCACCGGGCCGCCCCGGCCTGGCTCGACGCGGGGAGCATCACGCTCAGCGGCCGGCTGCTCGAGTCGGTCGGGCTGGAACTGCCGATCCTGCAGCCCGAGCAGGCGCTGGTGCTGGAACTGGTCACGGCCTGAACGGGTAGAACGGGAGGGTCCCACCTCCTCCAGGAACGAGCCCGATGACCGAACCGAACCGCCGCCAACGGCTGACGGTGCTGGCCATCTGCTGCTCCAGCCTGTTCATCGTCGGGCTGGACGCGACGATCGTGAACCTGGCGCTGCCGTCGATCCAGCGTGACCTCGGCTCGTCGCTGACCGGTCTGCAGTGGACGGTCGACGCCTACACCCTGGTGCTGGCGAGCCTGCTCATGCTGGCCGGCTCGACCGCCGACCGGGTCGGCCGGCGCCGGGTCTTCCAGATCGGGTTGGCCACGTTCAGCGTCGGGTCGCTGCTGTGCAGCCTGGCCCCGTCGACCGGGGCGCTCATCGCCTTCCGGATGGTGCAGGCGGTCGGCGGCTCGATGCTCAACCCGGTGGCGATGTCGATCATCACCAACACCTTCCGCGACCCGAAGGAACGGGCCCGGGCCATCGGCATCTGGGGGGCGGTCATCGGCCTGAGCTTCGCCCTCGGGCCGGTGGTCGGCGGCGCGCTGGTCGACGGGGTCGGCTGGCGGTCGATCTTCTGGATCAACGTGCCGGTCGGGGTCGCCGCGGTGATCCTGACCGCCCGGTTCGTGCCGGAGTCTCGGGCCGCCCACGCCCGGCGGCTGGACGTCCCGGGCCAGCTGCTGGTCATGACGGTGCTCGCCACCGTCACCTTCGGGATCATCGAGGGGCCGGGGACCGGCTGGACGTCGCCGCTCATCATCGGGGCGTTCGCGATCGGGGTCGCCGCGCTGGTGGCGCTGCTCCTCGTGGAGAGCCGACGCGCCGAGCCGCTGCTGGACCTGCGTTTCTTCGGCAGCGTGCCGTTCGCCGCGGCCACTCTCACCGCGGTGTGCGGGTTCGCCGCCCTCGCCGGGTTCCTGTTCCTCAACGCGCTGTACCTGCAGAACGTGCGCGGCTACAGCCCGCTGCACGCCGGGCTGCTCACCCTGCCGCTGGCCGGGATGATGGCCGTGCTGCCGCCGCTGTCGGGCCGTATCGTCGCCGCCCGCGGCTCCCGGATCCCGTTGGTGCTCGCCGGGATCGGGCTGACCGCGAGCGGGCTGGTGCTGCTGGGCGTCGGCCCGGAGACACCGCTGGCCCGGGTCATGGTGGCCTACGTGCTGTTCGGTGCCGGCTTCGGCATGCTCAACGCCCCGATCACCAACACCGCGGTCAGCGGGATGCCGGTCGCCCAGGCCGGCACGGCCGCCGCGGTCGCGTCCACCAGCCGGCAGGTCGGCTCGGCGCTGGGGGTGGCCGTCCTCGGCTCGCTGGTCACCTCCCGGGTGGTCGGTCCGCTGCCCGACGGTTTCGCCGCCGCCGCGGTCCCGGCCTGGATCGTCGTCGCCGGTTGCGGGGTCGCGGTCCTCGCCCTGGGCCTGGCCAGCACCACCGACTGGGCCCGCGACACCGCCCGCCGGACGGCGAAACTGTTCGACGAACCGACCCGGCCGGCCCGGGTGCCGGCGCACTGACCGGCCGCCCGCGGTCGGGCTACGGTCGAGCCATGACCACGACGACGTCCGGGGTCCTCACCAACTGGTCGGGGAACCACCGCTACCGCGCCCCCCGCCGGCACGAGCCGAGCTCGCTGGACGAGCTCGCCGCCATCGTCGCCGGCGCCGACACGGTGAAGATCCTCGGCACCCGGCACGCCTTCAATGACATCTCCGACACCGACGGAGATCTCGTCTCGATGGCCGGCATCCCGCCGGAGATCACCATCGACGACGCGGCCGCCACCGTGACCGTGGGCGGCGGCGTCACCTACGGCGCGCTCGCCCCGGTGCTGCACGACGCCGGCTGGGCGCTGCCGAACCTCGCGTCGCTGCCGCACGTCTCGGTGGCCGGCGCGGTCGCCACCGGCACCCACGGCTCGGGGAACCGCGTCGGCAGCCTGGCGTCGGCGGTGTCCGGTATCGAGATCCTCACCGGCGACGGGGAGGTCGTGGACCTGGACCGCTCGACCGGGGCGTTCCGCGGGGCCGTGGTGAACCTCGGCGCGTTCGGCGCCGTGCTGCGGCTCACCCTGGACCTGCTGCCCACCTTCGACGTCCGGCAGTACGTCTTCGAGGGGCTGCCGTTCGACGACCTGCTCGACGACCTCGGCGCGGTCACCGGCGCCGGCTACAGCGTCAGCCTGTTCACCAGCTGGGACGGTGACACCATCCCGCGGGTGCTGGTCAAGACCGTCGGCGACACCGTGCCCGAGGTCGCCGGAACGACCCCGGCGACCGCGGAGAGCGGCCCGACGTGGACCGCGCAGCTCGGCGAGCCCGGGCCGTGGTCGGAGCGCCTCGCGCACTTCCGGCTGGACGCCACCCCGAGCGTGGGGGAGGAGATCCAGTCCGAGTACCTGGTCGACGTCGCGCACGCCGCCGACGCCATCCGGGCCGTCCGGGCACTCACCGCGCAGGTCACCCCGCTGCTGTACGCCACCGAGATCCGCACGGTCGCGGCCGGCGACCTGTGGCTGGACCCGGCGTACGGGCGGGACAGCGTCGCGATCCACTTCACCTGGAAACGCGACCAGGCCGCAGTGCTCGCCGTGCTGCCGGCGATCGAGGCGGCGCTGGAGCCGTTCGCGCCGCGGCCGCACTGGGGGAAGCTGTTCACCCTGGACGCGGCCCGGCTGGCCGGGCGCTACGAGCGGCTCGCCGACTTCCGGTGGATGGCGGAGTACTTCGACCCGGCGGGCAAGTTCCGCAACGACTACCTGCGCCGGACGGTGTTCGGCGGCTGAGGCGCGCGCCGGCGGGGGTGTCAGGCCAGCGCGGCGGCGACCGCGGCCTCGGCGTGGATCCGGGTCGTCGGGAACACCGGCAGGGTGCTGTCGTCCGGTCCGATGAGCAGCTCGATCTCGGTGCAGCCCAGGATCACGCCCTGCGCCCCGGCCGCGGCGAACGCCTCGATGACCTCCTGGTAGCGGCGCCGGGACGCGGGCTCGATCCGGCCGAGGCAGAGCTCGTCGTAGATGATCCGGTGCACGTCGGCCCGGTCGGCGGCGTCCGGCACCAGCACCGTGAGCCCGTGACCGGCCAGCCGGTCGCGGTAGAACGCCTGCTCCATGGTGAACGCGGTGCCCAGCAGCCCGACGGTGGACAGCCCCGCGGCCCGCACCGCCGCCGCGGTGGCGTCGGCCAGGTGCAGCAACGGCACGTCGACGGCGGCCTCGATGGCCGGCGCGACCTTGTGCATGGTGTTGGTGCACAGCACCAGCAGCTCCGCGCCCGCGGCCTGCAGGTCCCGGGCCACCCCGGCCAGCAGCGCACCGGCGGTGTCCCAGTCGCCCGCCGTCTGCAGCCGTTCGATCTCGGCGAAGTCCACCGACGCGAGCACGCACCGCGCCGAGTGCAGGCCGCCCAGCTCGCGGGCCACCGCCTCGTTGAGCAGCCGGTAGTACAGGGCGCTGGACTCCCAGCTCATGCCGCCGATGAGGCCGATGGTGCGCATCCCGGCAACCTAGCGCGGCGGGCCCGCGACCCCGCGAGGGACCCGGGCGGCGCGCAGCGCGAGCCAGCCCAGCGCGACCAGGGCGGCGACCCCGAAGACGGCGATGCCGCGCTCCATCAGACCCAGTGGGAACATCCGGTACCACGGGGTGCCGGTCACCGGGCCGAGCAGGAACGCGCCGACCAGGAACGACAGCCAGCCGGCCGAGATCACCCCGCACACCAGCGCGGTCCACGCCGGGACCCGCAACCGGCCCGACCGGCCGCGGGCGATGGCGACCGCGGCGATCGGCACGCTGACGAAGGCGACCAGGCTCGCCACCCGGTGGATGGAGCCGTGGCTGCTCGGCCCGACCGACCAGTCGTGCTTGGGGAAGATGACCAGCACCACCAGGCTGACCGACCAGGCCAGCAGGGCCACGCTGCCCACCGACAGCGGACGCAGCGTCCGGGTCGCCCACAGCGACCCGGCGATCAGCAGCGACCCGGCGGCCACCGCGACGACCCCGGCGTCGAACACCCAGCCCAGCGACGAGTAGGCGTACTCGCTGATCGTGCGGCGCCACGGCGAGGTCGCCGACGTCGGCGGGACCACGTGCAGGGCGAGGACGGCCAGCGACCCGGCGGCGAGCACGAGCAGACCCAGCACTCCCAGCGCGCGGCCGGGTCCCGCGGCGGCCGGGGCGGCCGCGTCGCGGGTGGTGGTACCGGCGATCGACGTGGACGTCACGGGCGCACTCCTCAGGACGGGGCTTTACCGGGACTTTCCAGTGTGCCCACGTCGTCTGTGCGCGGGATGTGAGTCCCGGTACCCGGCCGGTCCCCGGTCAGTGCCGGCTCAGTCGGAGTACATGCGGTCGAGCAGGTCCTTGTACTCCTTCTCGACCGCCTTGCGCCGGACCTTCATCGACGGCGTGAGCTCGCCGTCCTCCACGGTGAGGTCGTGGTCGAGGATCTCGAACCGCTTGATCGTCTCCCAGCGCTCCAGCTTGGAGTTCAGGTCGTCGATCTGCTGCTGGATCATGTCGTGCAGCTGCGGCTGGGCGGCGAGCTTCTCGTAGGAGCCGTCCAGCCCCGCCGACTTCGCCCAGTCGCCGATCGCGTCCGGATCCAGCGTGATCAGCGCGGACACGTACTTGCGGCCCTCGCCGTGCACGATGATGTGGGACACCTGCGGGGAGATCGCCTTGAACAGGATCTCGATCTTCTGCGGCGCGATGTACTT
>JBQGEH010000391.1:0-3040 GCA_052039515.1 Nakamurella sp.
GTGGCAGAACGGGCAGTGGACGACGTCGCGACCCCACCGTTCCCGCAGGCCCGGCACGTCGGCCAGCTCGTCGACGAGCCCGGTGGTGACGAGCAGCCGGCGGGAACGGACGTGCCGGCCGTCGGCCAGGGTGGCGTCGAAGCCGTCCGCGACCCGGGTCACGGCGGTCACCTCCCCGTCGACGACATGACCGCCGTACGAGGTGATCTCACGCCGTCCGAGGGCGAGCAGCTCGCCGGGCGGCATGCCGTCCCGGCCGAGCAGGCCGTGGATGCCGGCGGCGGGAGCGTTGCGGGGGGAGCCGGAATCGACGACGAGAACGGACCGGCGGGAACGGGCCAGCATGAGCGCGCCGTTCAGGCCGGCCGGGCCGCCGCCGATCACGAGGACGTCGTACCGGGGGAGCAGAGAAGTGGTCATGGATCCACCGTGCGGCGGGACCCCCACTGCTGGCAAGTGGTGTTGCTGCTATGGCAAGATGGGGGACATGGACGACGACCTGGACCGGATCATGACGGCGGTGGGACCGCGGCTCCGGGCGCTGCGGACCCGACGCGAGATCACCCTCGCGGCGGTGTCGGAGGACACCGGGATCTCGGTGAGCACCTTGTCGCGACTGGAGTCCGGTCAACGCAGAGCGACCCTGGAACTGCTGTTGCCGCTGGCGAAGTCGTACGGCGTGCCGCTCGACGAGCTGGTCGGTGCGCCGGACACCGGCGACCCGCGGATCCACCTGCGGCCCATCCGGCAGCACGGCCGGATCTTCATCCCGCTGACGCGGCGCCCCGGCGGACTGCAGGCGTTCAAGGTGATCATGCCGCTGGAGAGCAGCCCACCGGAGCCGAAGACGCACGAGGGCTACGAGTGGCTCTACGTGCTGAACGGCCGGCTGCGGCTCATCCTGGGCGACCAGGACCTGGTGCTCGAGCCGGGTGAGGCCGCCGAGTTCGACACCAGGGAGCCGCACTGGCTCGGCGCCGCCGGGTCCGGCCCGGCCGAGGTGCTGTGCCTGTTCGGGCGGCAGGGCGAACGGGCGCACCTGCGGGCGGGTGCCGAGTGAGCGCGGTGTCGGTGTCGGCCGAGATTCCCGCTGGTGACGAGGCTGTCGCGCTGTACGACGCCGTCGGATGGACCGCCTACACCCGGGACCCGGCGACGCTCCTACGGGCCCTGCAGGGTTCGCACACGGTGCTGACCGCCCGGCGGGACGGCCGTCTGGTGGGGTTGGCGCGGACCGTGTCCGACGGTGAGACCGTCTGCTACGTGCAGGATCTGCTGGTCCATCCGGACGCGCGACGGCAGCGGATCGGCGCCCTGCTGCTCGGTGCCCTGCTGGACCGGTACCGGCAGTGTCGGGCGTTCGCGCTGACCGCGGACGCCGACGGAGCCGAGGCGGAGGCCGCCGGAGCGTTCTACCGGGCCGCCGGACTGCGACCGCACGCCGAGCACGGTCTCGTCGCGTACTGGCGCGGGTGACCCGCTGGTCAGCGAGTTGTGTCAGTTGGTGGTGAGCAGGGCGAGGACCAGGGCGAGACCCGAGATGCCGAACTGGGCCAGCGCGGCACGCCGGTACTTCGGACCCGTGGTGAAGAGCACGGCGCCGGCCAACGTCATGCATGCGGTGCCGAAGACGACCAACGTCTTGCCGACGACGAACGCGTCGCTGGTGAGGAGCACGAGGCCCACCGCGACACCGAGCGCGAGCCCCAGGTTGTAGAAACCCTGGTTGTAGGCCATCGGCCGGGTCGTGTCGGCGTCGGCCTGCGAGGCGACGCCGAAGCGCGCGAAGACGGCCGGCCGGGTCCACAGCACGCTCTCCATGACGAACGCCGCGACGTGGAACACCACGGCGAGAATGCCGACGACGACGGCCGCTGCAGTCACGGTTCCTCCTGGGTCCGGGGTGGCTCGAACCCTACGCGCCATGCACGCCGACGTACCGGCGGTGATCCAGATGCCTGTCCGCGTCCCGGCTTTCGTCACTGTGACGTTGACGGGTGGTGTGGCGGTGAGGCCGGCGGAACGCCCTGACGGCGTCGTTTCGTCAGCGTGACGTTTGTCGGGCGTTGGCCGGGTCGAGCGGGATCAGCTGCCGGCGGTCCAGGTGGCACCGGTCCGCGTCGAGTAGGTGCCGTCGGGGTATCCGTCGACGAAGAACTCCAGGTACAGGGCCGCCTTCCCGGTCTTGATCTTGTAGAGGGCGGGCGTCGTCCCGGACGGGCAGTCGGTGGGCAGTCGGTCGCTCAGGAAGACGTAGCTGTACTTGGTGATCGTGTTCCCGGACGTCGGGATGTTGACGGCACCGCCGCGGTAGTTGGTCAGGCCCTCCGAGGTGACGACCTTGCGGTCCAGGCGGTGCAGGCGTTTGCCGGTGGCGTCCCGGCAGCCGTAGGTCCGGGTGACCTCGATGGAGCCGGTGAGATTCCCGGCGTTGTAGAGGGTCTCGGATGGACGCGGGAACTGGTCGAGCCCGCGGAAGACCGAGGTGGTGATGAGGTAGCCGCAATCGCCGGCCTGCCCGCGGTTGCAGCCGGGCGCCTCGGAATCACCGGGATCGACCTGCACGGAGAAATTGGCGAGCGTGAATCGGGCGGGCGGCGCCGCCTGGGCGGCCGGCTGCGCCGTGAGGATCAGCGCCGCCGCCAGCACTGCGGAACCGAGCACGCGACGCTTCATCGCGGTGTCCTTTTCGTCATGGTTCGTCCGGGTCCGCAGACGGTATCAACGTGATGGCTGCGAGATCGTCGGCGAACGGGCGGTTTTCGCGGCATCCGGGACTGCGCCGTCGGGGCGCCTGCAGCGTGTCGGGCACGTCAGGTCAGGGTCAGCGGGCGCACGATGGCTCAACCGGCGGGTGTGGGACCCCATCTGCGCGGATCAGGCTAACGCCGATAATGCACATTATGTTAAGCAGGTCGACTCGAGTTGGACTGCGGCCTCCCCACGTGTCATGGCAGCCCGACGTCAGCACCCAGCGACTCCGAGAATTCGACGCTCACCGGCGGATCATGGCCGCTGCGGCGAAAATGCCTGTGCGGCT
>JBQGEH010000392.1:0-1891 GCA_052039515.1 Nakamurella sp.
TGACCGTGGCGGGGGGTGGCCAGGCGGCCGCGAAACCCCGCCCGGTCGCGTCCCCGGCGGGGATGGGGTCGTGGCCATGGGCACCGACCGGCGCGCCGCCGCGAGCGGTGCTGTGGCGGCCCGACGGCACGGTCGAACGGGACTGCGCGCCGACGCGGATCCTCGAGGTGTTGCACCGCGAACCGGAGGCCCGGGCCTGGTGGCTGTTGCCCCGGCAGTCCGGCGGGGATCTGCAGGCCGCGGCCGATCTGCTGGGCCTGGATCAGCTGGCCATCGAGGACCTGCTGGACGATCGTGAGCCGCCGAAGGTCGACACCCTGGGCGAGACCGTCATCGTGGTCACCGCCGCCGTCCGCTTCGATGTGCCGTCGACGCGGTTGGTGGTCGACCGGGTGTCGATGATCGCGGCGCCCCGGCTGCTCGTCCTGTTGGCCGATGACGAACCCGCCGCCGACCTGATCGCCGCGGTCCGGCGGCGCTCTCCCGACCAGCGCTTCCATCCCCGGGCCGCCGATCTCGCCCTGCACACCGTGCTCGACGTGCTCGTCGACGGCTACGGCACGGCGCTGCTGGCCATGGAGCAGTGCGCCGAGCACCTGTCGGAGCTGCTGTTCGACGACCACCCGCTCAGCAAGGCCGACCAGCTGGAGGCGTTCCGGCTTCGGCAGGCCGTCACGGCGATCCGGCGGGTGACCTCGCCGATGGTCGACGTGACGACCGAGCTGGCCGGTGCGGCCACCCGGTCCGAGCCGACGTCACGGGCCGATCTCCCGGACGGCGACGCCGAGCGCACGGACGACGACCCGCTCGCCCGGCTGATCCGCCCGGAGACGGCCCGCCGGTTCGCCGACGTTCGCGACCATGCCGCGCACGCGGCGGACAGCACGATGGCCTTGCGGGACGAGTTGTCCAGCGCGTTCGAGACGAACCTGGCCCTGGCCGATGTCCACCTGAACCAGATCATGAAGAAGCTGTCGGCCTGGGCGGCGATCATCGCCGTCCCCACCCTGGTCACCGGATTCTTCGGGATGAACGTGCCTTATCCGGGGTTCAGTGAGGGCAGTGGCTTCGTGGCCGGGCTGGTGATCATGGTCGCCGCCGTCGTAGCCCTGTTCGTCACCTTCCGACGCAAGGGCTGGCTGTAGTCCGAAGTCCTCCTCGTTGATCACCGGCCGGGACATCGAGCCCCCGGCGGGGTCTTGGCGCACCAGAAATAGGGTCCTTCGTCCTCTGGACAGCCCTCTCATCGTTCTCTAAGGTCGGTTCAATCTTTGGTCAGACCATAGGAGACTCAATGGTGAATCCCCGCTCTGTCGTCCTGCTCGCGCAGACCTACCAGCCCGACACCACCGCGGTCGGCGGCAGTCTGCTCGGCACCGCGCTGGTCTCGATGATCCCGCTGGTGGTCGTCTTCGTCTTCCTCGGTCTGCTCAAGACCAAGGCCCACATCGCCGGACTCGCCGGCCTGGCCGCGGCCATCCTGGTCGCGATCCTCGCGTTCGGGATGCCGGTGGATCTGACCCTGCTGTCGGCCTCGCAGGGCTTCCTCTACGGCCTCTTCCCGATCATGTGGATCGTGCTCGCGGCCATCTGACTCTACGAACTGACCGTCATCAGCGGCCGGTTCGAGGACCTGCGCACCTCGTTAAACCGGGTGTCCGACGATCCCCTCATCCAGGGCATCATCATCGCGTTCTGCTTCGGCGGTCTCCTCGAGGCGCTCGCCGGATTCGGCGCTCCCGTCGCCATTACCGGCGTCATGCTGGTCTCGCTCGGCTTCTCCCCGATGCGCGCCGCCGCCACCGTGCTGCTGGCCAACACCGCCCCGGTCGCCTTCGGCGCCATCGGCATCCCGATCATCACCGCCGGCAACCTGACCGGCATCGATTAC
>JBQGEH010000393.1:0-7332 GCA_052039515.1 Nakamurella sp.
CCGGCGCCGACGCCCCGTCGACCGGCGCCGGCCGCGGTCCCGCCGCTGACGCCGGCGGCGGCAGCCGCTACGGTCCCCGGGTGACCGACACTCCGCCCCCCGCCCGCCGGGTCTTCGTCGTGCACGGCTACCAGGCGAATCCCGGACGCCACTGGTTCCCGTGGCTGGCCGACGAGCTGACCGCGGCCGGCTTCGCCGTCACGGTCGTCGCACTGCCCGACTCCGACCACCCCGACGTCGACGCCTGGGCGGCCGCGCTCACCGCGGCGGTGGGCTCGGTGGACGAGCGCACCTGGCTGGTCGGGCACAGCCTGGGCTGCATCACCGTGCTGCGTCACCTCGCCGCCCAGCCGGGGGACTGGTCGGCGGCCGGGTTGGTGCTGGTCGCGGGCTTCGCCGAGCCGCTCGCGTCGGTGCCGGAGCTCGCCGGCTTCCTGGCCACCCCACCCGACGCCGACGCCTGGCGCCGGATCGTCGAGCGGGTCCCGGTGCGGCGGGTGCTGCGTTCCGACGCCGACGAGTTCGTGCCCGCCGCGGCCTCGGACGCGGTGGCGGCAGCGCTGGACACCCCGGTGCAGGTGCTCGCCGGGGCCGGCCACTTCATGGGCTCCGACGGCATCACCGAGCTCACCCCGGTGCGCGACGTCATCCTCGGCCGGGACTGAGGCCGGGCTCGCCCGGACGGTCAGCCGCCCGTCCCGGCGACGTCGAGCAGGGTCAGTGCGGCACCGACCTCGACCAGCGTGGCCGGGTCCGCCAGGTCCCAGCCGGTGAGCGCCTCGATCCGGCGCAGCCGCTGGGCCACCGTGTTGACGTGCACGTGGACCGCCCGGGCCGTGCGTGTGCGGTGGAGTCCGTGGTCGAGATGGGCCCGCAGGGTCCGCAGCAGTTCGGTGCGCCGCTCGGCGTCGTGCCGCCGGACGGGACCCAGGGTGCGGTCGGCGAAGGTCAGCAGCTGCGCCGGGTCGTCGAGCTGCAGCAGCAGTCCGGTCACCCCGAGGTCGTCCAGGGTCAGCACACCGCCGGTCCGGCCGGAGCGGTGCGCCAGGTCCAGCGCGCCGCGCACGGTCCGGTAGGCACGCCCGTAGCCGTCCCTCGACGAGGGGGCCGTCGCCACCGTGACGGTGCCGGCGGGCGACGCCACGGTCATGGCCCGTCGGACGGCGTCCGCCGCACCCGTCGCCCCCGGACCGGGCCTTCCCGGGTCCTCGGCGTCCGGCGGGTCGGGCCACAGCACCACCAGGTCACCCCGGTGACCGGCCACCAGCGGCCGCGGGCGGACCGTCGCGGCGAGCGACCCGACCGCGCGCAGCACACGGGCCGGGATCCCCGGTGCGGAACCTCCGGCGACCCGTCCGACGACGACGACGTGGCTGCGGTCCAGATCGTGGCCGAGCCGGGCGGCCCGGTCGCGGACCTCGACCATCGACGCCCCCGCCAGCAGGTCGGCGAGCAGTTCGCCGCGCAGCCGGAACTCGACCTCCTGGCCGGTCCGCAGCCGGGCCATCTCCAGCGACACCACCACCGCCGCGTGATCGACCGCGCGGCGGTCCAGCGCCGTCAGCGCCGGTGACGCCGGCCACCACAGCCGGGCCACGGTGTCCCCGTCCAGCGCGACCGGCCGCAGGTCCCACGGCGACCCGGCCGCGGCCCCGGCATCCGGTCGGGCGGGCAGGTCGTCGACGCCGCCGGACGCGGCGAGCACCTCGCCCCGCGGGTCGTCGACGACCACCGGGCGCTCGACGAGCGCGGCCAGGGTGCGGGCCAGGCCGGGTATCCCGCCGCCGCGGACCGCCACCACCAGCAGCTGCTCGTGGATCTGCTCCGAGCGGTGCAGCAGGTCGCGCTGGTCCCGCAGGGACCCGTTGAGCTCCTGCAACCGCGTCACCAGCGTCGCCGAGGCGATGGCGATGGCGGCGTGGTTGGCCAGCAGCGCGAGCCGGTCCAGTTCCTCGTCGGAGAAGCGGTGCGCGGTCACGTAATAGCCGTTCAGGGTGCCCACGATGTCGGTGCCCGACCGCAGGGGCACCGCCACCATCGACCGGTAGCCCTGCTCACGGGCCACCCCGCCCCAGGGGAAGTCCGGCTCCCGGCCGATGTCGTCGATGGCGACCGGCACTCCGGAGCGGAACGCGCGACTGGACGGGGCCAGCGCCGGACCGTCGCCGGCGAGCCGGACCGGTCGGTCCGCGTTCACCCGTTGCACGTATTCCGCGGTGAGCCCGCTCCACCCGGTGATGACCAGCGTCCGTGGCGGGTCGTCGGGTACGAGCACCGCGCAGAAGTCGAACCCGAGCAGCGTGCGGGCGGTGGCCGCCACCAGATCGAGCACCTCGGTCAGCGCCCGGCCGCGGGTGACCGCGCCGCTGAGCGACTCGACCGCCTGCAGCCAGCGGCGGAGTTCGTCGGAGGGCGCAGCCGGCACTCCTGCACTGTGCCAGACCGGGGCATGTCGGAACAGACACCGTCTCGCGCGAACTGTGTCCGCTTCGACATGGTGCCGTCCGGCGGCGCGGCGCAGAGTCGATCAGGTCAGCCCGGCGGCCCGACCGCCGCCCGGTCCGGCACCCGCCCACCGGAGGGCACGCCGTCCCTCCGGGGGTGGGCCGCCGGTCCGCTCCGGTTGCCCCGCCCGAGAGGACGCCCCATGACGGACACCGTCGCCGCCCCGGCCCCGCACCGCATCCCCGGCACTCCGCCGCCACCGGCCGCCCCGGTGCGCGAGATCCACAATCCCGCCACCGGCGCGGTGCTGCGCACCGTGCCCGAACACGGCGCCGCCGACGTCGACCGGGCCGTCGCCGCCGCGCACGGCGCCTTCACCTCGGGCGCCTGGCCCGCGTCGACCCGCACCGAACGGGCCCGGTTGCTGCTGCGCTGCGCCGATGCGATCGAAGCGGGGTCGGCCACGCTGTACGAGCTGGAGACGGCCAACAACGGGCGGCCGATCACCGAGACCCGCGCCCAGCTGTCCCGGGTGCCCGAGTGGTTCCGCTACAACGCCGGGCTGCTGGCCGCCCAGCGGGACGCCGTGCTGCCCAGCGACGGCCCGTACCTGACCTACCAGCGCCGCCGACCGCTCGGCGTCTGCGGCATCATCACGCCGTTCAACCACCCGCTGCTGATCCTGGCGCGCAGCCTCTCCGCGGCGCTGGCCACCGGCAACACCGTGGTGGTCAAGCCGTCCGAGCTGACCCCGTTGACCACGCTCGCGCTGGTCGAGATGCTCTACGCGGCCGGCCTTCCCGCCGGGGTGGTGCAGGTCGTCACCGGCGGTCGGGAGGCCGGCCAGGCGCTCACCAGCCACCCCGGCGTCGCCAAGATCACGCTGACCGGCGGCACCGAGGCCGGCCGGGCCGCCGCGGTGGCCACCGCGGGCCGCTTCGCCCGGGTCACCGCCGAACTGGGCGGGAAGACCCCGATCCTGGTCTTCGACGACATCGACCCGGTACGCGCCGCCGAGGGGGCGGCGTTCGCCGCGTTCGTCGCCGCCGGCCAGTCGTGTGTCGCCGGCTCCCGGTTCCTGGTGCAGCGCGCCGTCTACCCGGCGTTCGTCGCGGCGCTCGCCGCCCGCGCGGCGGCCATCCGGATCGGTGACCCGGCCGACCGGCGCACCCAGCTCGGGCCGCTGATCAGCGCCGTGCAGCGGGACAAGGTCGCCGCGCTGATCGCGGCCGGTCTCGCCGACGGGGCCACCCTGGTCACCGGCGGCGGGATCCCCGAGCTGCCGGCGCCGCTGGACGCCGGCTACTTCCTGCAGCCCACCGTGCTCGCCGACGTCGCCAACGGCGACCGCGTCGCCCAACAGGAGATCTTCGGCCCGGTGGCCGTCGTCGTCCCGTTCGACACCGAGGACGAGGCGGTCGCGATGGCCAACGACAACCGCTACGGCCTGGGCGCCGGCGTCTGGACCGATGACCTCGCCCGCGGTCACCGGGTGGCCGACCGCATCGTCGCCGGCATGGTCTGGGTCAACGACCACCACCGTCTGGAGCCGTCCCTGCCCTGGGGCGGCGTCAAGGAGTCCGGCACCGGCCGCGACGCCGGCAGCGAGTCGTTCGACGACTTCACCTGGATCAAGACGGTGGTCGTCCGCACCGCCGCGGACGCCGTCGACTGGTACGGCTCCGCCGACCCCGGCCGGCTGAACTGATCCCACCCTCGCGCAGACGGAACACCGCCGCCTGCACCGCATCTCACGTCCGGCCCCACCCCGTCACCGTCGACGGGCGCCCGCGCGCCCGCCCGGAAGGAGCACGCGCATGTCGCACGACACCGCACCACCGTCGGCCCCCGGCTGGCGTTCGGAGATCACCAGGATGCAGTGGCTGGTGCTGCTCGGCACCACCATGGGCTGGGCGCTGGACGGTTTCGCCGGCAGCCTGTACGCCCTGGTCCTCGGACCGGCGATGACCGAGCTGCTGCCGCACAGCGACATCGCCGTCCAGCCCTCGAGTATCGGCCTGTACGGCGGGCTCACGGTCGCGCTGTTCCTGGCCGGCTGGGCCACCGGCGGCATCCTGTTCGGCATCCTCGCCGACTACTTCGGCCGGGTGCGGGTGCTGTCGGTCGGCATCGTCACCTACGCGGTGTTCACCGCGGCCGCCGCGTTCGCCGACAACTGGTGGCAGCTGGGCGTGCTGCGCTTCATCGCCGGCCTCGGTTCGGGTGTGGAGGCGCCGGTCGGAGCCGCGCTGATCGCCGAGGTCTGGCGCAACCGGTACCGGGCCCGCGCCTGCGGCGTGATGATGTCCGGGTACGCCGCCGGTTTCTTCCTGGCGTCGCTGGCCTACGGGCTGCTCGGCACCCACGGCTGGCGGCTGATGCTGGGGCTCGCGGTCGTCCCCGCCGTGCTGGTCTGGTTCATCCGCCGCTACGTCCCGGAACCGCCGGAGATCCGCACCGCCATCACCGCCCGCCAGGTCCGTCGGCAGCGTGGGGAGCGCGCCCCGGAGGACCGCTTCGTGCTCCGCCGGCTGCTCACCCCACCGTTCCTGCGCAGCACCCTGATCTGCACCGCGCTGGCGACCGGCTCGTTGATCGCTTTCTGGAGCGTCTCCACCTGGTACCCGCAGATCCTCCGGCAGGCGGCGCTGGCCGCGTCGCTGTCCCCGGACGCCGCGAACCACCGGGTCGCGATGGCCTCGCTGCTGTTCAACGCCGGCGGCGTGCTGGGCTACGCGTCCTGGGGCTTCCTGGCCGACGCCATCGGCCGCCGGCGGACCTTCGCCGTCAGCTTCCTCGTCTCGGCCGCGAGCGTGATCTACCTGTTCCCGTTCGACCGCAGCTACACCGAGTTCCTGGTCGCCATGCCGGTCGTGGGTTTCGGCCTCTTCGGCGCTCTCTCGGGCACCTTCGTCTACGGTCCGGAGCTCTTCCCGCCCAGCGTCCGGGCGACCGGGATGGCGCTGGCCAACAGTGTCGGCCGGTACATCACCGCCGCCGGCCCGCTGGTCGCCGGGGTGATCGCGGCGTCCTGGTTCGGCGGTGACCTCGGGGTCGCCACCACCTGGGTCGCCGCGGTCGGGCTCATCGCGCTCGTCGGGCTCGCCTTCGCCCGGGAGACCCGCGGCGCCGACCTGCCCACCGACCCCGCCACCCCCGCCGGCGACACCGGCACTCTGCCGTCCCTCACCACCCAGGAAGCGAGGCTGTCATGACCAGCTACACCGGCGCCCGCGCCGTCGTCGTCGGAGGCTCCATCGGCGGCCTCACCACCGCCCTGCTGCTGCGCGACCTCGGTTTCGCCGTCGACGTCTACGAGCGCACCCCGTCCGCGCTGGACGGCCGGGGCAGCGGCATCGTGCTGCAGCCGGACACCGTCCGCTGGTTCGTCGAGCGCAGCACCCAGCACCCGGAGGCGCTGAGCACCAGCACCGACTGGGTGCAGTACATCGAGGGTGCCGACCGCATCGTCGACCGCGAGCGCAGGACCTGGACCTACACCTCGTGGGGCACCTTCTACCGCGCCCTGCTGGCCGACTTCGGTTCCGAGCACTACCATCTCGGCGAGTTCGCCTGCGGGTTCGAGCAGGACGACGACGCTGTCACGGTGCGGTTCGTCAGCGGACGCGAGGTCACCGCGGACCTGCTGGTGTTCGCCGACGGCATCACCTCCATCGGCCGGCAGCGACTCGACCCCGCCTCGACGATGACCTACTCCGGCTACCTCGGGTGGCGCGGCACGGTGCCGCTGCGCGACCTCACCCCCGGCACCGCGGAGCTCCTCGGCAACGCCATCACCTACAACGTGGTGCCGCACTCGCACATCACGCTGTACCCGATCCCCGGCGAGAACGGGACCGCGGTGGCGGACCGGCTGATGAACTACGTCTGGTACCGGAACGTGCCGGCCGGCCCCGAGCTGTCCGAGATGCTCATCGACAAGCGCGGTTTCGGCGGCACCGTGAGCCTGCACCCGGGTCAGGTGCAGGACCGCTACGTCGACGAGTTGCGCGCCGCCGCCCGGGACACCCTGGCGCCCGCCGCCGCGGAGGTCGTGCTGTCCACCGCGACGCCGTACGTCCAGGTCGTCAACGACGTGCGGTCCTCGGTGATGGCGTCCGGCCGGGTGGCGCTGCTCGGTGACGCGGCCGCGGCCGCCCGTCCGCACGCCGCCGCCGGCACCGCCAAGGCCGCCGCCGACGCCTGGGCGCTCAGCGCCGCACTGGAGTCGGCCGACGGGGACATCCGCACGGCACTGCGCAAGTGGGAGCCCGCGCAGCTCGCGCTGGGCGCCGCCCTGGTCGAGCGGGTGGTCGCGATGGGCGCCCGTTCGCAGTTCAGCAACACCTGGACGCCGGGCGACCCCGACCTGCGGTTCGGCCTGTACGGCCCCGGCCGCTGACCACGTCCGCTCCCACCACGACAGGAGAACGTCATGACCACCGCACTTCCCGACGCCCCGCTGGCCGGCATCCTCACCGGCACCGACTTCGCCGGCTGGTCCGACGCCCTGCGGGCGGAGTTCGAGAATCGTTGCCACGACGGCCATGTCGGCTCGCGTCTGCTGAGCGAGACGCCACGGGTGCGCATCTGGGAGATCCGGCTGGCACCGGGTCAGCGCTGGCACGTCCACCGTCACGTCCTGGACTACTTCTGGACCGCGGTCAACCCCGGCCGCAGCCGGCAGCACACCTCCGACGGCACCACCCGAGAGGTCAGCTACGACGCGGGGGAGACCCGCTACTACGCCTTCCGGGCCGGTGAGTTCCTGCTGCACGACATCGAGAACATCGGCGACACCGAGCTCGTCTTCACCACCGTGGAGCACCTCGACAGCGCCAACGCGCCGCTGGAGCTGTCGTGATCACGACGGCGCTGCGACCGGGT
>JBQGEH010000394.1:0-2155 GCA_052039515.1 Nakamurella sp.
GATGAACACCAGCGCCGTGGGGATCGTCATGAGCAGGGCCGCCGCCATCGAGATGGGGAACTGGTTGCCCGAGCCGAGGCCACCCGAGGTCAGCTGCCCCACACCGCGGGTCAGCGTGAACAGGGCCGGGTCGTCGGTGGCCATGATGAAGTGCGCCAGCTCGTTCCACGACCCCTGGAACGACAGGATCGTCAGCGTGATGACGGCCGGCTTGGCCATCGGCAGCACCACCGACCAGAAGATCCGGAAGGTGCTGGCCCCGTCGATGCGGGCGGCCTCCTCGACCGAGGGCGGGATCGACTCGAAGAACTGCTTCATGATGAACACCCCCGCCGCGTCGACGAGCAGCGGCACGACGAGCGCGGGGTAGGTGTTGTAGATGCCGAGGTAGTTGAGCACGAGGAACTTCGGGATGAGCAGCACGATGCCGGGCACGGCCATCACCGCGAGCACCGCCGTGAACACGGCGTCGCGACCGCGGTACTTCAGCCGCGCCAGCGAGTAGCCGGCGAGCGAGTCGAGGAAGACCCGCCCCAGGGTGACGCACACCGTGACGATGACCGAGTTGAGGAACCACAGCGAGAAGTCGGTCTCCGCGATCCGCTGGAAGGCAGCGGTCGTGATCGGGTCGGGGACGATCCGCAAGGGGTTGGCCACGGCATCCGCGTTGGTCTTGAACGACGTCGAGACCTGCACGACGAACGGGTAGACGTAGACGACCGCGAAGACGACCAGCGCCGCGTAGACCAGCACCTTCGTGACCGGGCTGCTCCGGGCGACGACCGAGCCGCCGTCTCCGGCTGACGACGGCCGCGTCGCGAGCTCCTCGTTCGCCACGGCCGCGCGGGCGCGGCCCTCCTCGCTGACGTTCGTCCCGACGGCCGGCTGGGTCATGCCGCCACCCCCTTCCGGGCGGCGCGGCGCTGGGCCCGCTCCGCCTTGCGCTGTGCGGCGAGGTCCTTGTCGCGCAGCCACCAGCGCTGGATGCTCGTGAGCACGAAGATGAGCAGGAAGAGCAGGAACGCCATGGCGGCGCCCTGGCCCCACTGGTTCTGGTTGAACGCCGCGGTGTACGACAGGTACGCGGGCGTCAGGGTCGTCTTCGCCGGGCCGCCCTGGGTCATGACGTACATCTGGTCGAAGACCTGCCAGGTGCCGATGACGCCGAGCGTCACCACGAGCAGGATGGTCGGCCGCAGGTGCGGCAGGGTGACGGCCCGGAAGCGCTGCCAGCGGTTGGCGCCGTCGACCATCGCCGCCTCCTCGACCTCGGCCGGGAGGTCCTGCAGGCCGGCGATGAACATGAGCATGAACGTGCCGGCGGTGGTCCAGACCACCTGCAGCATGATCGCGCTCATCGCGACGGACGGTCCGCTCAGCCACTCCCACAGCGACAGGCTGAGCACCTGGGTGTTCTCGAGGGCGGCGGGCGGGCTGTCGCCGTTCCAGAGGTTCAGGGCGTCTCCGACGAGGTGGATCAGGCCGCGGGGGTCGGAGAACCAGGTGGGGCCGTCGATGCCGAACAGCGAGAGGAACTGGTTGACGGCACCGGTGCCGGTGAAGAGGAAGAGGAAGACCAACGAGATGGCGACCGACGAGACGACCGAGGGGAAGTAGAACGCGGTGCGGAAGAAGGTGCGCCCCTTGAGGAACCGCTGGTTCACGATGACCGCCAGCGTCAGGGCCAGCACGGTCTGCAGCGGCACCACGCCGAGCACGTAGTAGAAGGTGTTGCGCAGCGAGATCATGAAGTCCTGGCGCGACAGCCCCGGCTCGGTGAGCAGGGCGGCGTAGTTCTCGGCCCCCACCAGGTTGACGCGCGACGAGAACGGGCTGCCCCGGCCGTTCCAGTCGGTGAACGAGACCCACAGCGCCATCAGGATCGGGATGACGAGGAAGAGCCCCAGCACCGCCAGCGTGGGGGTGACGAAGAGCCACCCCGCGACCGACTGGCGCTGGCCCCCACCGCGGCGCCCGGGGCGCCGGCCCCCCGCCCGCGGGGCCCGGCCGGTGCCGGGCTCCGCGGGCGCGTCGACGGTGCTCACTGGCCCAGCGCCGCGCCGGCGTTGGTGTCGAACGACTTCAGCACCTGCGGCAGGTTGGCCCCGCCGAAGTCCTCGAGCTTGGAGTTCAGGTCGGCGACGACCTGCTCCAT
>JBQGEH010000395.1:0-1645 GCA_052039515.1 Nakamurella sp.
CCGGCCGCCGGGTCCAGCCGGACGGCGTCCACCACCGCGACGACGGTGAGGGCGGCGAGCACGAAGAACGCGAAACGGTACGGGCCCGCGGCGGCCGGGTCGCCGACCGTGCCGGTGAGGCCGTCGCCGACCCGCAACGCGACCGCCCCGACCGCGACCCCGAAGCCGGCCGCGATCTGCTGCATGGTCGCCGACAGGGTGTTGGCCCGGGACAGCTGCGGTGCGTCGATGTCGGCGAACGTGATGGTCGCGTAGGCGGTGAACCCGACCGAGCGGGCGACCCCGCCGAAGGTGAGCGCGACGGCGACCAGCCACAGCGGGGTGTCCGCGGACAGCAGGCCGGCCAGCACCATGCTCGTCGCGGCCGCGGTGGTCGCGGTGACCAGCACCCGCCGGAAGCCGAAGGTGCGCAGCATCCAGGTCGTCGCGGGCTTGATACCGACGTTGCCGAGGAAGACGAACAGCACCATCGAGCCGGCCAGCACCGCCGACCAGCCGAAGGCGTCCTGGAACATCAGCGGCAGCAGGAACGGCACGGCGTTGACGGTCAGCCGGTACAGCCCGCCGCTGGAGTGCGGCACCCGGAACGTCCGGATCCGCAGCAGGGCGAGATCGAGCAGCGGGTGGGCGGCCCGTCGCAGATGCCGCACGGCCAGCGTCAGCAGCACCACGCCGGCCACGGCCAGCACGACAACGGTGACCGCACGCGGCTTCTCGGAGGCGAGCGTGTCGGCGGTCGAGACGAGAGCGGCGACCGCGGTGCAGGTCAGCAGCAGGCCCGGCCAGTCGAGGCCGGGTGGCCGCACGCCGTCGCCCGGCGGCACCAGCCGCAGCGCCACCGCGAAGGCGACCGCTCCCAGCGGCAGGTTGACCAGGAAGATCCACTCCCAGCCCAGGTAGGTGGCGAAGAAGCCGCCGAGCGCCGGTGCGATCACCGGCGCGACGAGGGCCGGCCAGGTGAGCAGCGCGATGGCCCGGATCACCTGGTCCTTGGGGATGTCGTCGAGCACCGCGAGGCGCCCGACCGGCACCATCATGGCCGCACCGACGCCCTGCAGCACCCGGGCGGCGACCAGCAGCGGCAGCGTGGGGGCGGCCGCGCACAGCGCGGAGGCGACGGTGAACAGGGCGATCGCGACCAGGAACACCCGGCGCACGCCGAAGCGGTGGGCGATCCAGCCGCTGGGCGGGATGAGCACCGCCATCGTCAGCAGGTAGGACGTGATCGCGATGCCGATGTCGCTGGACTGCACGCCGAAGGTGCGGGCCATCGCCGGGGCGGCGGTGGCCACGATGGTGCCGTCCAGGTTCTCCATGAAGAACGTGCCGGCGACGAGCAGCGCGATCGCGCGGCGGCGTGGATCCATCGGGTGACGGTCAGAGCTCGCCGGTGAGGAACTGCGCCCGGCCGAGACCGAAAGACCAGTCCTCCCGGCTGTTCTCGGTCACCGACACGACGAGATCGGCCGGGCGGACGCCGCACTCACGCTCCAGCCGGGAGGCCAGGGCGGCGTAGACCGCCTCCTTCCGCGACCGGTCACGGCCCTGCTGGACGATCTGCACCACCAGCACACCGTCCGAGCGCTCGAGGCCCAGACCCGAGTCCTCCACGATGATCTGGCCGACCGGGTGCTCGGTGACGATT
>JBQGEH010000396.1:0-7028 GCA_052039515.1 Nakamurella sp.
CGCAGCACGTCGGGCCGCGCCGGCTGCATCCCGTACCGCTGGCCTTCGCCGACCTGCCGCCGGTCGACGCCGTCATCATCTCGCACGACCACTACGACCACCTCGACCTGGGCACCGTGCAGCAACTCCGGGACCATCAGACGGCCCCGTTCGTCGTGCCGCTCGGGGTCGGTGAGCACCTGCGGTCGTGGGGCGTGCCGGCCGACCGCGTCGTCGAGCTGGACTGGGACGGCACCCACCGCATCGGGGACCTGACGCTGACCTGCGTCCAGGCCCGGCACTTCTCCGGACGGAGCCTGAAGCGCGACGACACCCTGTGGTCGTCGTGGGCGGTCAGCGGTCCACGGCACCGGGTGTTCTTCGGCGGCGACACCGGGTACACCCCGACGTTCGCCGACGTCGGCGCGGCACTCGGCCCGGTCGACCTGACGCTGCTGCCCAACGGCGCCTACGACGCACGGTGGGCCGACATCCACCTCAACCCCGAGGAGGCCGTGCGCACCCATCTCGACGTCCGTGGTCGGGTCCTCGTACCGATCCACTGGGCCACCTTCGACCTGGCCTTCCACGCCTGGTCGGAGCCGGTCACCCGGCTGCTGTCGGCCGCGGCCGACCACGACGTCCCGGTCCTGGTCCCGCGCCCCGGGCAGCGGGTCACGGTGGTTCCCGACGCCGCGGACGGGACCGCGGACACCTGGTGGGAACTCGACTGACCGCGGTCAGTCCTCGGCTTCGGGGCTGGTACGGCCCGATTCCCCTTCGGCGATGAACGCCAACCGGCGCAGGGTCTCGGTGTTGCGCCAGGTCAGCATCGGCTGCCGGATGACACCCGGCACGAACGTGCCGGGTCCGCGGACCGCGTCCTCGTAGAGCGTCACCGTGCATCCGCCGGGGGCGGGGGTGGCCTCGATGACGACGTCGGCCTCACCGGCCGGCCATCCCTTGGCGCGGATCATCACGAGCTCGTCCGGGATGAACTTCCGCACGGTGCTGACGTCGTCGATGAGCAGCGGCCAGGTGCCGAACGAGTGGTGCAGCTGGGAGCCCTCGGCCGGCCAGTGCGGGTCGACCTTGCGCATCCGGGACGCCCCGACCACCCAGGACGGGTACAGCCAGCCGTTGCCGATGACCCGGAACACCGCCGCCGGCCCGCACCGGAACAGTCGTTGGTTCTTGCTCATCCCCGCCTGCCTCTCGAGCAGTACGTCAGGCGCGCTGTTCCACCGTGCTCCGGAACCTTACGCGGCCCCCGGAGACGGCGAACCGGCGCCACCACACGGGTGACGCCGGTCCGGACGGACGGCGGGATCAGCTCTCCAGAGCAGCGTCCAGCGTGATCGAGGAGACGCCGGCCAGCGCCTTGGAGACCGGGCAGGTCTCCTTCGCCGCCTGGGCCGCCTTCTCGAAGCCGGCGGCGTCGAGGCCGGAGACCTCACCGCGGACAGTCAGCTTGATGGCACTGATCTTGAAGCCCGGGTTGTCCGGCCCGAGGGTGACGTCGGCGGTGACCTCGAGCGACTCCGGGGTACCACCGGCCTGCGCGATGAGGGCGGACAGCTGCATCGCGTAGCAGGAGGTGTGGGCGGCGGCGATCAGTTCCTCGGGGCTGGTGACGCCGCCGGCCTCGTCGGCCGCACGCTTGGGGAAGGACACCTCGAAGGTGCCGGCGTTCGAGCTGCTCAGCTCCACCTGGCCGCTGCCGGCCTCCAGGGTGCCGTTCCAGGCGGTGCGGGCGGTACGGACGGGCATGTTTCCTCCAAGGTCGTGGTCTCACGGCGCACTGCCGCTGCAGCCCAGATACCCACCCGCCGCCGGGAGAAAGCGGCGCACCGCCGTCGCCGAGGCCGCTCACATCCCCCTCCCACCGCCTGTCCCGGGCGGCGCTCGGCCACCGCCCGCCGCCGCCCACCGCGACCCCGGCGGGCGTCCCGGAAGGCACTGTCGGTGGCCCGTGCCATGCTCCACGGCATGGTCACCGAGTCGAACATACGAACGCTTCGTCCCCTCTCACCTCCGAGTGCCCACCCGTGCGCGATGTGCGGTTCCCGGGTCGACGTGGTGCTGTGTTCCTTCGCTTTCGAGCGGGTGCACCGCCGGGTGCCGCTGTGCCGCGGACACCGGCAGCCGCTGCTGGAGATCGACCACTTCACCCGACCGGAGGCCGCCGCCGCCGAGGACGTGCCGCCGGTGTGGCTCTCCCAGGCCGCGCTGTCCCAGCCGGGTCCGTCGCCGGTGGCCCGGCGGCTCCCCCGCCGGCGACCACGCCGGGTCGAGCCAACCCGTGGTGCCCCCGGTCAGGTGCTCCTGCTGCCGGTCCGCTGACCGTGCCGGCGCCGGGGACCCGGGCGGGGTCAGCGGGTCGGGACGGTGGCGGCGACGACCGCAGCGGCTTCCAGCAGCATCCACGCGCCGAGCTGCACCGACAGGTCGCGCGCCGGCTCACCCGAGCCGTCGGTGGCCCCGTCGGCGACCCGTCCGGGCCCGGTGCCGCGTGGCACCTCGGCGGTCCGGGACCATTCGGCGCCGAACAGCGGCCGGCCACCGACGTCGACCCGGTGCGACCAGGCGGCCTCCGCCGATGCGGTGACCAACGCGGCGGCGGTGCGGCGGGCGGCGGCGGGCGCGGCGTCGTCGCCGGGCAACCGCCGGGCGACCACGACGAGGTACCGGGCGAGGATGCCGGTGAACAGTCCGCCGTCGCCGCCGCCGTGACCGCTGAGCACCCCGGCCGGGGCGAGCCGGTCGGCGACCGCGGTGACCAGCGGGGGAACGGCGGCGGCGAACCGCTTCCGGTCCTCGACGTCCTCCCGGGTGGCCAGCTCCACGCAGGCGCCGAGCACCACACCCTGGCAGTAGCTGTACACGTCCCGTTGCAGGACGCCGCCGGGCCGGATGCCGTCCAGGATCAGTCCGGTGCCGGGGTCACGCAGCCGGTCGAGCATCCAGTCGACGGTGTCGGCGGCGCGCCGCACGTGACCGAGCCGGGCCAGCAGGACGGCCGCCGGACCGTTGGCCGGGGCGTTGCGGAACACGTCCCCACGCCGCCAGGGGATGCCCCCGTCGGTGTCCGACCACGCGGCGAGCAGCTCGCTCGCCAGCCGGGTGATGGCCCGCGAGGCGTCGAGGATCCCGGCGGTCCGGGCCCGTTCGAGAGCCAGGCCGAGCCACGCCATGTCGTCGAAGTAGCGGTTCGTCCACCGGCCCGCGTTGCGCAGCCGGATGCCCCGGACGAGGGCGGCGATGCGACGACGCCGGACCGGGTCGGGATCGCGGAGCTCCGCGTCGATCAGGCAGTCGAGCAGATGGGCCTGCCACCAGTAGTGCCACCGCCGGTACACCCGGTCGGACCGGCTCGCCGGCCAGCCGACCACACCCAGTGCGGTCCCGGGGGTGCCGAACACCGACCGGAGGTGCCGACCGACCACCGCCTGCTCGGCGGCGGCCGCCCGTGCCGCCGCCTCGACCGGGCCGTCGGTCACGGCTGCAGCCCCACGCCCCGGACCGTGCGACCCACCGGGACCGCCCGGTCAGCCGGCGTCGGTGATCGTGTCGCGCAGCGCGGCGAGACCGCGGTGCACCTCGGCGAAGGTGGTCGACAACGGAGCCAGCCCGATGCGGATGGCGTCCGGGTTGCGGTAGTCGGGGATGACGCCCTGCTCCCACAGACGGTCGGTGACCTCCCGGAAGCCGGGGCGGTGCAGGGTGATGTGACCCCCGCGGGCCGCGGCGTCCCGCGGCGTGGCGAGGGTGACGCCGAGCGGCGCGAGCCACTCGTCGGACAGCTGCATCGCGAACCCGGTGAGCGCCTCGGACTTGGCGCGCACCGCGGGCATGCCGGCGCGGCCGAGCTGCTCCAGCGAGGCCGCCAGCGGCACCAGCCCCAGGATGGGCGGTGTCCCGGACACGAAACCCCGGATGCCGTCCGCCTTCTCGTAGCCGGCGCCCATGGTGAAGGAGTCCTTGCGCCCGAGCCAACCCCAGATCGGCTGCGTCATCGACGCCTGGTGTTCGGCCCGCACGTAGCCGAAGGCCGGCGCGCCGGGGCCGCCGTTGAGGTACTTGTAACCACAGCCGGTGGCCAGGTCCACGCCCCAGGCGTCCAGCTCGACCGGGATCGACCCGACCGAGTGCGACAGGTCGGCCAGCACCAGTCCGCCGGCGCGGTGGGTGAGTTCGGTCAACGCGCGGGCGTCGGCCAGATAGCCGGAGCGGTAGGCGACGTGGCTGAACACGACCAGCGCGGTCCGGTCGCCGAGCGCCGGCGCCAGCAGCTCCGGCGTGAGTCCCAGCGCCGGGTCGGTCTCGACCCAGCGCACGGTCAGTCCGAGTTCGGCGGCGATGCCGTCCATGACGTAGCGGTCGGTCGGGAAGTTGTCGGTGTCGACCACGATCTCGGTCCGGCCGGGGCGTTGCGCGACACCGGCCCGGGCCAGCTTGTAGAGCCACACGGTCGTCGAATCGCCCAGCACGACCTGACCAGGGGCGGCGCCCAGCGCCAGCTCCCCGAGCCGGTCGCCGAGCTCCATCGGACGGTCCAGCCAGCCGTCGGTCCAACCGCGGATGAGCCGCCCGGCCCATTCGTCGTGGATGAAGGCGGCCATCCGGGCGGCGGTGGCGGTGAGCGGGCGGCCCAGCGAGTTGCCGTCGAGATAGGCCACCACGTCGCTGTTCTCGGCGGCGAGGAACTCCCCGACGTAGCTCGCCAGCGGATCCTGCGCGTCGAGCTCGGCCGCCCGGACGGCCAGCGGATCGGCCGGGTCGACGGTGGTGCCGGTCGCGGACGGGGCGATTCCGGCGACGCCGGACGGGATGTCGGCGGGCAGCAGATCGGTCATCTCAGCCGACCACGGAGAACAGGGGCGGGAGGGCGAAGAGCATGATTTGGGACCAGGTCACGTGAGTCAGTATGGGGGCAAGGATGCCGCCGGTGGCGCGGCGTTGCAGCCCGACGACGAAGCCGAGCACCAGCGCGGCGAACACCAACATGGGATTGCCGGACGTGACGGTGGCCAGCCCGTAGATGACGGTCGAGATGGCCACGGGGTGCCGCACCCCGATGGCGGCGAACAGCGCACCGCGGAAGAAGATCTCCTCGGCGATCCCGTTGAGCAGGGTGATCACCGCGACCAACGCCAGCGACCCGTACCGGGCGTGGGCCAGCACGTTCTCGGTGTAGGCGCGCAGCGGCGGGATCTCGGCGACGATGAGCGAGCCGACCATGAACACCGCCGCAGCGGCCACGCCCAGCAGGATGGGTTGCCAGACCGGGCGGCGCAGGGCGTTGCGCCACGACATCCGGCCCAGGTGCAGGGGTCCCGACGCGAACCCGCCCACCACCCAGACCGCGGCCAGCCCGAAGGTCAGCACGTAGAACACCGGGTCGCCGGGCCGGACCGCCAGCGACACCCCGAGCAGCGTGGCCCCGACGACGAGGGTGACGGCGACGACGATGCGACGCCGCCGGAACGCACTGTCGGACTGCCGATGATCGCGGTCGACGCGATCGATCAGCAGTGGCCGCACCGAGCGGGTGAGGCGGTCCGGCAGGCGTCGGGTCATGCCGAGGTGCCCGCCTCCTGCGCCGCCTTCTCCTCGGCCTTCTCCTTGTCCTTGTCCCGCAACGCCATCTCGACCGCCTCGTCGTAGCCGATCAGTCGGCCGGGCAGCAGGCGGGTGATCTTGTCGTCCTTGACCACCACCTCGTTGGTCATCGAGTCGATGAGGTTGCGGGCGGTGGCCATGTCGACGTCGGTGACGAGGGCGAGCCAGCCGGACGACAGCCGCGGCGACAGCAGCGGCACCGGGATGATCGGCAGCTTGCGGTGTTTCATCACCTTCGCCGCCCGCCGCATCATGTCGATGTAGCGGAGCACGTCCGGCCCACCGATCTCGTAGGACTGTCCGGCGCTCTCCGGCTTGTCCAACACCCCGACGAGGTAGCGGATGACGTCCGGCAGCGCGATCGGCTGGGTCCGGGTGTACACCCACTTCGGCGCGAGCATGGCCGGCAGGTGCTTCACCAGTTGCCGGGTCATCTCCCAGGAGATGCCGCCGTTGCCGATGACGACCGCCGCCCGGAGGCTGGTGACCGGGATGCCGTCGGCGGCCAGCAGCCGCTCGACCTCGCGGCGTGATTTCAGGTGCGGTGACAGGGCGTCGTCGTCGCTGCCGAGACCCCCCAGGTACACGATCCGCTGGACGCCGGCCGCGGCGGCCGCGGCGGAGAACGCCTTGGCGGCCTTCGCGTCCTTGTCGACGAAGTCGTTGGAGTCCAGCGAGTGGACGAGGTAGTAGGCCACGTCGACGCCCTCGAGGGGGCCGATCAGGCTGTCCGGATCCGACACGTCACCGGCGACCGCCTCCCCCTGGCCCTCGTAGGTGTCGGGGTGCCGGGTCATCGCCCGGACGTGATGGCCCCGCTCGACGAGGGCCGGCACGAGATGCGATCCGATGAAGCCGGACGCACCGGTGACCAGCACAGACAGGGACATCGGGCGGCTTCTTCCACTCAGGTTCCAGGACGGCCGTCCGCGCGACGACCTCACTCCCCTACTGCCCCGACCGGCGTGGCCGTATGCGCTCCCGGTGCCGGGTGGTGGGTCACCGTCGGATCCCGGGGTGCGGCCACCGCGACCGCGACGCCTCGCGCATCAGCCGATCGCCAGCACGAACGGCACCACCGCGTCCGCCCCGGCGGTGCGCAGCGTCCGCGCCGCCACGGCCAGGGTCCATCCGGAGTCGGTGCGGTCGTCCACCAGCAGGACCCGCTGCCCCTGCACCGACTCGTCCCCGCGCCACGCGAAGCGGTGCGCCACCGCGCGCAGCCGCTGCGCGGAGTTGACGTCGTGCGACGAGCCGGGCTGCCCGTCGGACGGCACCAACCGGCCCAGCACCGGCACACCGAGCACCCGGGACGCCCCCGCCGCCAGGTGCGCCACCAGCGTCGGCCGGCGGACCGAGTCGACGAACACCACCCCGTCCACCGCGGCTCCCCCGTCCGCGAGCGCGCGCAGCACGTCCGCCATCGG
>JBQGEH010000397.1:0-17140 GCA_052039515.1 Nakamurella sp.
AGTGCGTAGGTCATCCGGCGGCGCGCGAATCGCTGCGCCCTGATCTGTGCCGCCCCGACCACTCGTTGGTCCACGTCCCACCCCCGCTTGCGCCGCCCCCCGGTCGCGACGCGCCGGTTGGATGCGGGCGACCGTAGCGACGGCCGCGGAACCGAGCGGTGAGTTGTCCACACCGGGCCGCTCGGACCGCAACCTGTGGACAACCGCGGCACCCGCCGCTGGTGGGCTGTCTACGGTGGGCGTCCCGGTGGGGCCTGACCGGGACGAGCGGGAGGTGGCGGGTGGACGGTCGGCGCGGTGGAGGGGTCCGCGCCGGTGGGCGCCTGCCGTGGCCCGGCGTCGGTACGGTGCTGGTCCTGATCTGGACGGCCGCGGCGGCCGGCGCGACGGCGGCTGTCGCCGCCGGCGCCGCCGTGACCGCCCTGGGGTGGTGGTGGGGCCGGCCGGCCACGCGCCGATGGCGCCGTCGCTCCGCCCGACTGCTCCGCTCGACGTCGCGCGCGGGCGGGGATCCCGGCCCGGTGGTGGATGGCGGGGCCGTGCTGATCTGCGGCGTGGGCCGGCTGATGCTGACCCTGGAAGCGCGGTCGGGTACCGGTCCGCCAGCGGACCCGGCCGTGCTGCTTCCGGCGCTGCTGGGCATGGCGGCCGTCCGGTTGGCGGCGGTCCAGTGGGTGCAGATGACCGGGTCGACCGGCGGACCGGTCTCCCGGTCGTGGCTGATCGCCGCCTTCGAGCTGGACGCCAACGGGGATGCGGTCGCGGCGCGCGGCGGCGGTAGCCGCGGCGGGGACCACCTGGCCCGGGCGACGGCGACCCGGATGGCCGCGAGCGTCTCCTCGTCCGGCTACCGGTTGCGGCTGCTGGACGCGGCACCGGCCGCGGTGGTGTGGGCGGCGTTGCCCGCCGGTGTGCGTCCCACGGCGGTACTCCTGGGCGGCGCGACCGAGGACCTCCTGCCCGGCATTGCCGACGGCGGCGACCAGCATCGCCTGCTGCGGTGGCGACCGGCGGCCGGGGCGGACCCGGTTCCGGCGGCGCTGCACCCTCCGCCCGGTGTGCGGTGGTCGGACCCGTCGTCGCGGGTGGTCAGCTCGACCTGGGCGCGGGCCGGGCCCGGCGGTGTCCGGTGCGGCGGCGAGCTGCGGTTGACGGCATCGACGGCCGCGGGGTTGGCGGTGCTGGAATGCGAGGTCCGGCAGTCGCTCGGCGCCGCCGGGGCGCAGCTCGTCGACGACGATCATCGGCGGCCGCTCCGGCGTGCGCGCCGGAGGGTGACCGTCCGGAGCGACCGGGACGGAACGCGATGACCTCACGCCCGGGCGGGACCGACGGCTGCTCAGTCCGCGGAAGCGCTGGTACCGCCGGGTAGCTCAGTCCCCGGAGTCGCCGAGATCACCGGCACCACGGACCGCGCGGGTCAGGGCGACCCGGCGGGCCAGGGCGTCGGTGTCCGGGTAGTCGACCCGCATCAGGGTCAGACCGCGGGCGGGGGCGCCGTGCACGGCGCTGGTCCGCGCCCGCGCGGCCAGCAGCTCACGGGGCCGATCGACCGGCGTGCGGCCGTCGCCGACCGCCAGCAGTGCCCCGACCAGTGACCGGACCATCGAATGGCAGAACGCGTCCGCGGCGACGTCGACGGCGACGACCCCGGGTTCGTCGCCCAGTTCGCGGACCGACAGCGACTGCAGTTCGCGGATGGTCGTGGCGCCGTCGTGCGCCGGGGGCTTGCAGTAGGCGGCGAAGTCGTGCAGGCCGAGCAGCGTCCGGCCGGCGGCGGCCATCTGTCCGACGTCGAGCGGCCGTGACCAGGCCAGGGTGTCCCGGCGGCGCAACGGGTCGGCGCCGTACCCGGTCGCGGCGATGCGGTACCGGTAGTGCCGGCGCAGCGCCGCGAATCGGGCGTCGAAACCGGCGGGGGCGACGCCGATGCGGCGGACCCGGACGTCGTCGGACAGCAGCCCCGCCAGCCGTCGGAGCAGGCCGGCCGCTCCGCGCTCCACCGGCGACGCGTCGGCGTCCCCCGCCGATGCGCGGCGGGCCAACCCGATCAGCGCCGGCGCGTCCACGTCGATGTGGGCGACCTGGCCGAGCGCGTGGACCCCGGCGTCGGTGCGACCGGCCACGGTCAGGATGACCGGCCGGCGGAACAGCACCGCCAGCGCCTCGGAGAGGTCACCGGCGACCGTGCGCCGCCCCGGTTGGATCGCCCAGCCGGAGAAGTCCGTGCCGTCGTAGGCGATGTCCAACCGCAGCCGCAGCGAGCCACTCGGCGCGACGATTCCGTCGGTCGCCGCGTCGACCCCCGCCACCACAACGCCGTCGTTCCCCGCGACGACTCCCGACTCCACGACACCGTCGCGCCCCGCACCCTCCCCCGGAACGCCGACGGACCCGGCGGGGCGAGCGTTGTGCTCGCCCCGGCCGGGTCCGTCGGTGGGATGCGTCATGCGACAGGGCGGCCCGGGGGCCGCCGCGCGGGACCGGTTACTTGGTGGTCTCGGCGTCGTCGGCGGCCGGGGTGCTCTCGGCGGCCGGGGCCTCCGCAGCGGTCTCGGTGCTCTCGGTGCTCTCAGCGGTCGGGGCGTCCTGTGCCGGGGTCTCCGCGGTCGCCTCGTCGGCGGTCACCGTGGTGTCCTCGGCAGCGGTCTCGGAGCCGGTCTCCTCGGCGGCCGGGGCGGCGGCAGCCGCCCCACCCTTGGCCTGCTTCGGCCGGGCGGCGTTGTTCGAGGTCGCGGCGCGACGGGCCACCCGCGAGGCGGCCGAGGTCACGGTCTCCTCGGTGATGATCTCGATCATCGCCATGGGGGCGTTGTCGCCCTTGCGCGGCAGCACCTTGACGATGCGGGTGTAGCCACCGGCCCGGTTGGCCACGGCCGGCGCGATGTCGGCGAACAGCGTGTGTACGACGTTCTTGTCCGAGATCACCTTCATGACCTCACGGCGCGAGTGCAGGGTGCCCCGCTTGGCCGAGGTGATCAGCTTCTCGGCCAGCGGACGGAGCCGCTTCGCCTTGGCCTCGGTGGTGGTGATCTTGCCGTGCTCGAACAGCGACTGCGCCAGGTTGGCCAGGATCAGTCGCTCGTGGGCCGGCGATCCGCCGAGGCGGGGACCCTTCGTGGGGGTGGGCATCAGGTGCTCCTGCTGTGGTTCCGCGGTTGGTGTGTCCCGGTGGGTGGGCGATCGGAGCGGGGGCGGTCTCCCGGCCCCGCGCGATCCGGGGTGATGGTGGTCCCGCCGAAGCGGTCCCGTCGTTCAGTGGTGCGGCGAGTCCCGGCCGTGTCCGGCCCGGGACGAGCAGATCGTCAGATCTGCTCCGTCTCGGCGTAGTCGGTCTCGGTGGACTCCTCGTCGTCCGACCAGTCGTCGTTGGCGTAGGCCAGCGCGGCGGTGGCCGGGTCGAAGCCGACCGGCGAGTCCTTCAGCGACAGGCCGAGGCCCGCCAGCTTGATCTTGACCTCGTCGATGGACTTCTGGCCGAAGTTGCGGATGTCCAGCAGGTCCGCCTCGGTACGGCCGACGAGCTCACCCACGGTGTGGATGCCCTCGCGCTTGAGGCAGTTGTAGGAGCGGACGGTCAGGTCCATCTCCTCGATCGGCAGCGAGAACGCGGCGATGTGGTCGGCCTCGGCCGGCGACGGCCCGATCTCGATGCCCTCGGCGGAGGTGTTCAGCTCGCGGGCGAGACCGAACAGCTCGACGAGGGTGGTGCCGGCCGAGGCCAGCGCGTCGCGCGGGGAGATGGAGGACTTGGTCTCCACGTCCAGCACGAGACGGTCGAAGTCGGTGCGCTGCTCGACACGGGTCGCCTCGACGCGGTACGTCACCTTGAGCACCGGCGAGTAGATCGAGTCGACCGGGATGCGGCCGATCTCGGCGCCGACGACCTTGTTGGGGGCGGCCGGGACGTACCCGCGGCCGCGCTCGACGACCAGCTCGATCTCCAGCCGGCCCTTGCTGGTCAGCGTGGCCAGGTGCAGCTCGGGGTTGTGCACGACGACACCGGCCGGCGGCGCGATGTCCTCGGCGGTGACCTCACCCGGGCCCTGCTTGCGCAGGTACATGGTGACCGGCTCGTCCTCCTCGGAGGACACGACGAGCTCCTTGAGGTTCAGGATGAGCTCGGTGACGTCCTCCTTCACCCCCGGGACGGTGGTGAACTCGTGCAGCACGCCGTCGATGCGGATGCTGGTGACGGACGCGCCGGGGATCGACGACAGCAGGGTGCGCCGGAGCGAGTTGCCGAGCGTGTAGCCGAAGCCGGGCTCGAGCGGCTCGATGACGAAGCGCGAGCGATTGCCCGCAATCGTCTCTTCGGTGAGTACGGGGCGCTGAGAGATCAGCAAGGGGTCCTCCTGGATCGGTGGCATCCGCCATATGACGCCACGGTGACGCGGTCCCGGTCCGCCATATGACCGGGTCCGATGGTGCGAGGTGCGGCCGGGGCGGGGCCCCGGACGCACACACGACCGCACCCACCCCGGGAGGGGCGGGTGCGGTCGGTGGACTACTTCGAGTAGAACTCGACGATCAGCTGCTCGCTGATCTGAGTGTCGATCTGCGGCCGGATCGGCAGCGAGTGGATGAGCACCCGCAGCGTGTTCGGCACGACCTGCATCCAGGCCGGGGTCGGGCGCTCGCCGTAGGACTGCCGGGCCAGCTCGATCGGGAACTTCTCCACCGACTGCTTGCGCACGTCGATGATGTCGTACTGGCTGACGCGGAACGACGGGACGTCCACGCGCTGGCCGTTGACGGTGAAGTGACCGTGGCTGACCAGCTGGCGGGCGTGCCGGCGGGTGCGGGCCAGGCCGGCGCGGTAGATGACGTTGTCCAGACGCGACTCGAGGATCTGCAGCAGGGTCTCGCCGGTCTTACCGGGGCGGGACGCGGCTTCCTCGTAGTAGCGACGGAACTGCTTCTCCATCACGCCGTAGCTGAAGCGGGCCTTCTGCTTCTCCTGCAGCTGCGACAGGTATTCCTTCTCCTTCGAGCGCGCACGGCCGTGCTGCCCGGGAGGGAACGGACGCTTCTCGAAAGCCGCGTCGCCACCGACCAGGTCGGTCTTCAGGCGACGGGACTTCTTGGTCATGGGACCGGTGTAACGAGCCATATCTCAATCTCCCCGTATCAGACCCGGCGCCGCTTGGGCGGCCGCGTCCCGTTGTGTGCCTGCGGGGTGACGTCGGAAATCGCACCGACCTCGAGTCCAGCGGCCTGCAGCGAACGAATGGCCGTCTCGCGACCCGAACCCGGGCCCTTGACGAAGACGTCCACCTTCTTCATGCCGTGCTCGATCGCCGTGCGGGCGGCACTCTCGGCCGCCATCTGCGCGGCGAACGGGGTGGACTTGCGCGAACCCTTGAAGCCGACGTGGCCGGCCGAGGCCCACGAGATGACCGCACCGGTCGGGTCGCTGATCGACACGATCGTGTTGTTGAACGTGCTCTTGATGTGAGCGTGGCCGTGGGCCACGTTCTTCTTCTCCTTGCGCCGGATCTTCTTCGGGGCTCCAGCGCCCTGGCGAGTCTTGGGGGGCACTGTGCTTACCTAGCCTTCTTCTTGCCGGCGATGGTCTTCTTCGGACCCTTGCGGGTACGGGCGTTGGTCTTGGTGCGCTGACCGCGGACCGGCAGGTGACGGCGGTGACGGATGCCCTGGTAGGACCCGATCTCCATCTTGCGACGGATGTCGGCCTGCACCTCGCGGCGCAGGTCACCCTCGACCCGGTAGTTGGCCTCGATCTGGTCGCGGAGGGCGAGGACGTCCTCGTCGGTCAGATCCTTGCTGCGCAGGTCCGGGCTGATGCCGGTGGCCGCGAGCAGCTCGAGCGCGCGGGTGCGCCCGATCCCGTAGATGTAGGTGAGTGCGATCGCCATCCGCTTGTCGCGGGGGAGATCGACACCGGCGAGACGTGCCATCAGGCAGTCGCTCCTTCGGTACTCGGAGGTGTCGGTCGTGATCCGTCCCCGGTGAGGGGCCCCAGCCTCCGACCGGGGGTGTCCGGCCCGCAGAGCGGGACGGCTGGCATCACGATGGTGTGGACGGCCCGTCCGTCACCGGACGGGCGCAGCCCCGGGGCTCAGCCCTGGCGCTGCTTGTGACGAACGTTCTCGCAGATGACCATGACGCGGCTGTGGCGACGGATCACCTTGCACTTGTCACAGATCTTCTTGACGCTCGGCTGGACCTTCATGGGGCACTTCTTCCTGCAGGCACGTGCCTGCTGTAGCGCTGCTTACTTGTAGCGGTACACGATCCGTCCCCGCGACAGGTCGTAGGTGGACAGCTCCACCACGACGCGGTCCTCGGGGAGGATACGGATGTAGTGCTGCCGCATCTTGCCGCTGATATGGGCCAGAACCCGGTGGCCGTTCTCGAGCTCCACCCGGAACGACGCGTTGGGCAGTGCCTCCACGACCCGGCCCTCGACCTCGATGGCTCCGTCTTTCTTCGCCATATCCTCCGCAATCCGCTGACGTATCCGTTTGTCTTGCTGGTACTGCTCTGCCAGGGCCGCCCCGTCCCCGGCGCGGCCCTGGCGGACCACTCCGGACACAGCACAAACCAACCAGTTCGGGACGACCCGGCTGGCTGGCTCGGCGATCCTGAGGCACGCCGCACGGTGGGAACCGCGGGCCCGCAAGCCCACGACCACCGCACTCCCGACGCCGGTGACCCGCCCCCGACCCACCGGAAGCCCCGGTGTCGGGTGTGGACGTGACGCAGCGCCGGACATGCCGACTACTCAGTGTACGTCGGAACGGGCCGAACGGCCAAACGCCGCCCGACCGGACACCGGCGGGCCGGCCGCGGGCTCGCGCGGCGTCAGCCGAACGGGAGCACCGGGTGGTAGAACGCCTCCGGCCGGCCGGCACTGCGCCGCCGCAGGCTGCGGACCAACACCCCGGCGTCGGCGAGATGGTCGAGGTAGCGGCGCACGGTCAGCCGGGACGCCCCGACGGCCGACGCCACCGCCGACGCGGTGAGGCCGGCCGGCTCGCCGACCGCCGGGGCGCTCGCCTGGCTGCAGCACTGGTGGACGACCACGCTGATCGCGTCGAGGGTGTCCGGACGCATCCCCACCGGCAGACCGGTGCGGTGGTTCCGTGACCGGCGGGCGGGCCGCTCGCCGGCCTCGGGCGCCGCGACCCGCGCGGCCTTCCAGGTCAGCAGGACGTCGCGGACCACGTCGAAGGCGAAAGGACGCACCAGTTCACCGGCCACGCCCGGCGGCAGGGCGGTCCCGGCGAGACGGTCGGCCCGGTCGGACGGGGCGGTGATGAGCAGGACGTCGCCCCGGAAGCCCTGTTCCCGCAACCGGGCGGCGAGCTCCACCCCGTCGGCGTCGGGCAGCCGTCGGTCGAGCAGCACGAGGTCGACGTCACCGCGGGCGCGTCGGCGCAGACCGGCCGCGGCACTGCCCACCGTCGCCGTGGTGCGGAAGCCCGGGACCCGGTTGACGTGCGCGGCCTCGGCGCGCGCCGCCGTCCGGTCCACCGCGACGACCAGCACAGTGACCGCTGCCGCCACGACGCTCTCCGATCGGGATGACCTACGCCAGGGGCCCGACGAGGGGCCGCACCCGGGGACACTGCTCCGTCCGGGCGGCGCCGGGGGCGGAACCGCCGTCGGCACTCACGAATGGTGACACATGCGCCCGTTGAGCCCAAGATGTTCACGCTCACGTTCTCGCCTGTCCGACGAACGGTCACTCAGCGCGACACCCGTCCGGTGACCGGACGCCCCGGACGGGGCTCGGTGCAGGAGCTCAGTCCAGATCGACGGGGACGACGCCGTACCGGGCGAGGCCGGCCGCTCCCCCGTCGGCCGCGGTGAGCACGCAGATGCCGTCGTCGGTGATGGCGACGGAGTGCTCGACGTGCGCGGCGCGGGAGCCGTCCCGGGTCACCACGGTCCAGTGGTCGTCCAGTTCCCGCGAGTCGGCGGTGCCCAGGGTGAGCATCGGTTCGATCGCCAGCGCGGTGCCGGCGGGAAGCTTCAGACCCTTGCCCTGGCGCCCGTGGTTGGGGACGAACGGATCCATGTGCATGGCGGTGCCGATGCCGTGGCCGCCGTAGCCGTCGACCTCGCCGTAGCGGCGGCCGTCGTTGGCACCGCTGCGGCGCACGCTGCTCTCGATGGCCGAGGTGATCGCCCCGAGCCGGCCGTTGGGCCGGGCGGCGGCGATGCCGGCCCACATGGCGTCGTTGGCGGCGGCGATGAGGTCCACCTCCGCCATCGAGGGCGGCTCGCCGACGTGTACCGACACCGCGGAGTCGGAGTGCCAGCCGTCGAGGATGCAGCCGCAGTCGATGGAGAGCAGGTCACCCTCGCGCAGCACCCGTTGCGCGGACGGGATGCCGTGCACGATCTCGTCGTTCACCGACGCGCAGATCGTGGCCGGGAAGCCGTGGTAGCCCTTGAAGTTCGACGTCGCGCCCGCGTCGGCGATCACCTGGGCGCCGATCGCGTCGATGTCGGCGGTGGTGCGTCCCGGGGCGACCGCCGCGGTCATCGCGGCGATGGCGCGGGCCAGGATGACCCCGGAGGCACGCATGGCCTGCAGTTCACCGCGGGTCTTGAGTTGGATGCCCTTCGCCACCGGTCAGCCGTGTCCCAGGTCGCTGCGGCCGAGCGCCTTGAGGATGCGGTGCTGGACCTCGGCGATCTCCCCGACCCCGTCGACCTCGACCACGAGCTCGCCGTAGAACTCCAGCAGCGGCACGGTCTCGGCGTGGTAGATCCCCAGCCGGCGCTGGATGGCGTCGGCGGTGTCGTCGGCGCGGCCGCGGGCCAGCATCCGCTCCATCAGCACCTCGTCCGGGGCGTCGATGACGAGCACGCTGGTCAGCGCGGAGCCGCGCTCGTCGAGCACCTCGCTGAGCCACTTGGCCTGGCTGAGGTTGCGCGGGAAGCCGTCGAGGATCCAGCCGTGGGTCATGTCGTCGTCGTCGAGCCGGGCGGCGACCATCGAGCTGGTCACCTCGTCGGGGACGAGCTCACCGGCGTCCATGTACCGCTGCACGGTCCTGCCGAGCTCGGTGCCGTGGCCGATGTTGAGGCGGAACAGATCGCCGGTCGAGACGTGCGGCACTCCGAGGTTGTCCGCGAGCAGCTGCGCCTGCGTACCCTTGCCCGCACCCTGCGGACCGACGATCAGAATCCGCATCAGCGCAGGAACCCTTCGTAGTTGCGTTGCATCAGCTGGGTCTCGATCTGCTTCACCGTGTCCAGACCGACGCCGACCATGATGAGCACCGCGGTACCGCCGAAGGGGAAGTTCTGGTTGTTGCCGTCTCCGGTGACGTCCAGGAACAGGTTCGGCAGGATCGCGACGATGCCCAGGTACAGCGAGCCCGGCAGCGTGATGCGGCTGAGCACGTACTGCAGGTACTCCGCGGTGGGCCGGCCGGGACGGATGCCGGGGATGAACCCGCCGTACTTCTTCAGGTCGTCCGCACGCTCGGTCGGGTTGAAGTTGATGCCGACGTAGAAGTAGGTGAAGAAGATGATCAGCGCGAAGTAGAGCGCGATGTGCGACCAGGTGCCCTGGGCGATGATGTTCTGCTGCACCCACAGCTGCCAGCCGCCGGTGAAGTTGCCCTCGGCGTCCACCGTCGGGTTGCCGACCAGCTGGATGAGCAGGGTCGGGATGTAGAGCAGCGAGGTCGCGAAGATGACCGGGATGACGCCCGCCTGGTTGACCTTCAGCGGCAGGTAGGTGGTCGTCCCGCCGTACTGCTTGCGGCCGATCATCCGCTTCGCGTACTGCACCGGGAGGCGGCGCTGGCCCTGCTCGACGAAGACCACGGCCGCGATGACCAGCAGCGCGATCAGGATGAAGATCGCCAGGATGACGCCGTTGGAGTTGTTGAGGATCGTGCTGCCCTCGTTGGGGATGCGCGCCGCGATCGAGGAGAAGATCAGCAGCGACATGCCGTTGCCGATGCCCCGGTCGGTGATCATCTCGCCCATCCACATGATGACCGCGGTACCGGCGGTCATCGTGAGCACCAGCACCAGCAGCGCCAGCGGGGACTGGTCGGGGATGATCTGGTCGCCGACGGTGCAGCCGGCGAACATCGTGCCGTTGAGCGCGAGTGCGAGGAACGCGGCGGACTGCAGCAGGCCCAGACCGATGGTCAGGTACCGGGTGTACTGCGTCATCTTCGCCTGGCCGGCCTGGCCCTGCTTCTTCAGCTGCTCGAACCGCGGGATGACCACGGTGAGCAGCTGCACGATGATGCTCGCGGTGATGTAGGGCATGATGCCGAGCGCGAAGACGCTGAGCCGCAGCAGCGCGCCACCGGAGAACAGGTTGAGCAGCGTGTAGACGTCGGCGGTGCCGCCGGACTGCTCCTGGATGCACTGGTCGACGACGGCGTAGGAGACGCCCGGGGACGGGATCGCCGCCCCGAGGCGGTAGATGGCGATCATGCCGAGGGAGAAGAGGATCTTCTTACGCAGGTCGGGCGTCTTGAGCGCCGACACGAACGCGGTGAGCAATGATCCTCCTGGCTGTGCCACCGCCGAGATCTCCTGCGGTGATGACGAGTGCGCGCAGCGGGCCGCGCGTCGAGATGTACAGACGGACTTCGGGTCGAGCACGGTGGCGCCGCTGCGCTGCGCCGCCGGTCACGGGGTCCGGATGGTTCCGGGGTACTGCTGGTGAACCACTGTGGTGCGGACGTGCGGCGGGTACGCCGGCGGCGCACCCCGCCCCGCCGGGGCGGGACGCGGGCGACCCGGCGCACGACGCAGGGAAGCCCGACCCCAAACTCTAACCCACCCGGGGCGGTGAACGGCCATGTTGCCCCGGCACCACCCGGGTGACCCGGCCCGCTCCCCCGGCGGGATCCGCCGACGGCCCAGGTCCGGTGGGACGGAACGGTTCTCGCCCCGGCCGGAAACGACACGTGCCCCCCGGCCGGAGCCGGGGGGCACGTGCGGGGCGGTGGACTACAGCGCGGTGGCGCTGCCGCCGGCCGAGGCCAGCTTGTCCTTGGCCGAGCCGGAGAACGCGTGGGCGCTCCCCTGCAGGGCGACGCCGGCGACGTCGCCGTCACCGAGCACCTTGACCAGCTGGCCGCTGCGGACAGCGCCCTTGCCGACCAGGTCCTCGACGGAGACGGTGCCGCCCTGCGGGAACAGCGTGGCGAGCTGCCCCACGTTGACCACCTGGTAGGTGGTGCCGAAGCGGTTCTTGAAGCCCTTGAGCTTCGGGAGCCGCATGTGGATCGGGATCTGGCCACCCTCGAACCCGGCCGGGGTGTTCTTCCGCGCGCCGGTGCCCTTGGTGCCGCGACCCGCGGTCTTGCCCTTCGAACCCTCACCACGGCCGAGACGGGTCTTCGCCGTCTTGGCACCGGGCGCGGGACGCAGGTGATGGATCTTGATCGTCACTTGTCGTCACTCCCTTCGACTTCCGTGACCTCCACGAGGTGCCGCACGGTGTGCAGGTACCCGCGGTTCACCGCGTTGTCCGGGACGACGACGGTGTGGTTGATCCGCTTCAGACCGAGCGAGCGGACGGTCTCCCGCTGGTTCGGCTTGACGCCGATGATCGAACGCTTCTGCGTGACCTGGAAGGCCATGTCACACCCCCGCTCGGGCGGTCAGCGCGTTGGCCTGGGCCAGCAGCATCTTGTGCGGGGCGACGTCCTCGACCGGCAGACCGCGGCGCGCGGCCACCTCCTCCGGCCGGACCAGACCCTTCAGACCCGCGATCGTGGCGTGCACGATGTTGATCGGGTTGTCCGAGCCCAGCGACTTGCTGAGGATGTCGTGGATGCCGGCGCACTCGAGCACGGCACGCACCGGGCCACCGGCGATGACGCCGGTACCCGGCGAGGCCGGACGGAGCAGCACGACGCCGGCCGCGGCCTCACCCTGGATGGGGTGCGGGATGGTGTCGCCGATGCGCGGCACCTTGAACATGCTCTTCTTGGCCTCTTCGACGCCCTTGGCGATGGCCGCGGGGATCTCCTTGGCCTTGCCGTAGCCGACGCCGACCGAGCCGTTGCCGTCACCGACGACGACCAGGGCGGTGAAGCTGAAGCGACGGCCACCCTTGACGACCTTCGCGACACGGTTGGTCGCGACGATGCGCTCGAGCAGCGGGTTCTTCTCCACCGGAGCGTCGCGACGGCCGTCGCGACGGCCGCCGTCCCGACGGTCGCGACGGTCCCCGTCGCGCCCGCCGCCGGCGGTGTTGTTGTCACGCCGTGCGGGTCCCGGCATCAGATGTCCCTCTCAGTCCTTGCGTTCCTCATCAGAACTCCAGTCCGGCGCCGCGGGCGGCGTCGGCCAGCGCCGCGATGCGGCCGTGGTACTTGTCGCCACCACGGTCGAACACCACGGTGGTGACGCCGGCGGCCTTGGCGCGGTCGGCGACGAGCTCGCCGACCTTCTTGGCCTTGGCGGTCTTGTCGCCGTCCAGCGTGCGCAGGTCCGCCTCCAGGGTCGAGGCCGACGCCAGGGTGTGGCCCTGGGCGTCGTCGACGATCTGGGCGACGATGTGGCGCGCGGAACGGGTGACCACCAGACGCGGCCGAGCGGCGTCGCCGACGACCTTCTTGCGCAGACGGAAGTGGCGGGTGGCCCGGGCGGTGGCCCGCTTCTGCGAGATGTTCTTGCCGGCGCGGACGCCGATCTCGGTGTTGCCTGACTTGGTTGACATCACTTACCCGTCTTCCCGACCTTGCGCCGGACGACCTCGCCGGCGTACCGCACGCCCTTGCCCTTGTAGGGGTCGGGGCGGCGCAACTTGCGGATGTTGGCGGCGACCTCGCCGACCAGCTGCTTGTCGATGCCCTCGACCCGGAACTTGGTCGGGCTCTCCACGACGAAGGTGATGCCCTCGGGCGCGGTGACCGGCACCGGGTGCGAGTAGCCCAGGGAGAACACGAGGTCCTTGCCCTCGGCCGCGACGCGGTAGCCGACGCCGACGATCTCCATCGGCTTCACGTAACCGGTGGTGACACCGACGACCATGTTGTTGACCAGCGTGCGGGTCAGGCCGTGACGGGCCCGCGAGTCGCGCTCGTCGTCGGGACGGGTGACCGACAGGGTGCCGTCGGACTCCTTCGTCACCGAGATCGGCTCGACGACCTCGTGGCTGAGGGTGCCCTTGGGCCCCTTCACCGCGACGGACGAGCCGTTGATGTCCACCGTGACGCCCGCGGGAACGGGGATCGGCAGTCTTCCGATACGAGACATGTGACCCTCCCCTACCAGACGTAGGCGAGGACTTCCCCGCCTACCTTCTTCTTGTTCGCCTGGCGGTCGGTCAGCAGGCCGTCCGAGGTCGAGATGATGGCGATGCCCAGGCCGCCGAGGACCTTGGGCAGCTCGGTGGCGCGGGTGTAGACACGCAGACCCGGCTTGGAGACGCGCTTGATGCCGGCGAGCGACCGCTCGCGGCTGGGCCCGTACTTCAGGGTGATGGTGAGGGTCTTGCCGACCTCGGCGTCCTGGGTGGTCCAGGAGCCGATGTAGCCCTCCTTCACCAGGATGTCGGCGATGTGCCCCTTCAGCTTGGAGAAGGGCATCGTCACCTCATCGTGGTACGCCGAGTTGGCGTTGCGGATGCGCGTGAGCATGTCCGCGATGGGATCGGTCATTGACATAGCAGGTGTACTACCTCTCTCGCCCTGGTTCCCTGCCGGGGATTCCGGGTCAGGCCTGGGGCGAAGTGTGTCCGGGCCGGGGCCGGGACATCCGGTGCATCCGGCGGGCTGCCGGGTGCGGGTGGGACGGGGTGGAACACGGCGGACCGGGCGGCGTACGCCCGCCGCCCGGTCCCGGCCGGACTACCAGCTCGACTTGGAGATGCCGGGCAGCTCGCCGGCGTGCGCCATGTCGCGCAGGCAGATGCGGCACAGGCCGAACTTCTTGTAGACCGAGTGCGGGCGACCGCACTTGTTGCAGCGGGTGTAGCCGCGGACCTTGAACTTCGGGGTCTTCTTGGCCTTGTTGATCAGAGCGGTCTTGGCCATGGTCAGTTCTCCTTGAAGGGGAAGCCGAGCTGCTTCAGCAGCGCGCGGCCTTCGTCGTCGGTCGCGGCCGAGGTCACGACGGTGATGTCCATACCGCGCGGCCGGTCGATCCGGTCGATGTCGATCTCGTGGAACATCGACTGCTCGTTGAGACCGAACGTGTAGTTGCCGTTCCCGTCGAACTGGGTGGCCGACAGACCGCGGAAGTCACGGATACGCGGCAGCGCGATGGTCAGCAGCCGGTCCAGGAACTCCCACATGCGGTCGCCGCGGAGGGTGACCTTGGCGCCGATCGGCATGCCCTCGCGGAGCTTGAACTGCGCGATGGACTTGCGGGCCTTGCGGACCAGCGGCTTCTGACCGGTGATGGCCGAGAGGTCGCGGACGGCCCCCTCGATCAGCTTCGAGTCACGCGCGGCCTCGCCGACACCCATGTTGACGACGACCTTGACCACGCCCGGGATCTGCATGACGTTGCCGTAGCTGAACTGCTCGTTCAGGCCGGAGCGGATCTCGTCGTTGTACCGCTGCTTCAGCCGCGGCACCGGACGGGCGAACTCGTTGGTGGGGGCGCTGTTCACTACCGAGCTGGTCATCACAGCTCCTTTCCGGACTTGCGCGAGAACCGGACGCGACGGGAGTCGTCGCCCTCGGTGGCCCGCTTGCCGACGCGGGTCGGCTTGCCGTCGCTGTCGACGACCATCACGTTGGAGATGTGGATGGCGGCTTCCTGGGTGACGATGCCGCCGGACTTCGCGCCACGCTCGGTGCTGGAGACCTTGGTGTGCTTCTTGATCCGGTTGACGCCCTCGACCAGGACGCGCTGGGTGTCCGGGTAGGCCTGGATGACCTTGCCCTTGGCGCCCTTGTCCTTGCCTGCGATCACCAGGACGGTGTCGCCCTTCTTCACCTTCATGGCCATGGTCAGAGCACCTCCGGTGCCAGCGAGATGATCTTCATGTAGCGCTTGTCGCGCAGCTCCCGGCCGACCGGCCCGAAGATGCGGGTGCCGCGCGGGTCGCCGTCGGCCTTGATCAGCACGGCGGCGTTCTCGTCGAACTTGATGTAGGAGCCGTCCTGACGACGCTTCTCCTTGACGGTGCGGACGATGACGGCCTTGACCACATCGCCCTTCTTCACCCCGGCGCCGGGGATGGCGTCCTTCACGGTGGCGACGATGATGTCGCCGATGCCCGCGTAGCGCCGTCCCGAGCCGCCGAGCACGCGGATGCACAGAATCTCCTTGGCCCCGGTGTTGTCAGCCACCCGGAGCCTGGACTCTTGCTGGATCACAGCAGCCCAACTCTCTCGTCCTCCCGCGGCGTGCCGCGGGACCGTACGCACTGGTCTCGCCCCGGACCCGGTCCGCACCCGGCGGCGGACACACGAAAGGACAAGAGGAAGTTCGAGCAGCAGCTCGACTTTTCGCTCTTGTCCGTCGGCGTGACGCCGAACCGCTCCGTGGGATCCGGAGGCGGTCAGAGGGCACAGATTCGGGAACTGACGACGTCCTGGCAGAATTTCCGACCCTGCCAGGCCAGAGGCGGGGTGCTCGCGCACCACACCCAAGGATCCAGAGTACCGGCGAAGCGCCCGATCACCAAATCTGCGCTGGTGGGAGCGGTCGGGACCCGCCGTCGAGGAATCTTCGGGCCCGATCGGTCGTTGTCCCGGGTGGCCGGGTACACCCGGTGCTGAAGGACAGCAGCAGAGGACAGAGGGAGTGACGATGACGACGCAGCGTGCGGTTCTCGCCGGCGGATGCTTCTGGGGCATGCAGGACCTGATCCGCAAGCGTCCCGGAGTGGTGTCGACCCGGGTCGGCTACACCGGTGGGCACACGCCGAACGCCACCTACCGCAACCACGGGGACCACGCCGAGGCGATCGAGATCGTCTTCGACCCGGCGGTCACCAGCTACCGGGAGCTGCTGGAGTTCTTCTTCCAGATCCACGACCCGTCGACGCGCGACCGGCAGGGCAACGACATCGGCCGCAGTTACCGGTCGGCGATCTTCTACACCGACGAGGAGCAGAAGGCCGTCGCGCTGGACACCATCGCCGACGTCGACGCCTCCGGCCTGTGGCCCGGGAAGGTCGTCACCGAGGTGGTGCCGGCCGAGGACTTCTGGGAGGCCGAGCCCGAGCACCAGGACTACCTCGAGCGGATGCCGTGGGGCTACACCTGCCACTTCCCGCGGCCGAACTGGACGCTCCCCCGCCGCGCCGGCGTCGCCGGCTGACCCGCAGGCCCCGCACTGACGAAAGCCCCGCTCCGTACCGGAGCGGGGCTTTCGTCGTCCTGCAGGTGTTACTTGGCCTTCTCGAGGATCTCGACCAGGCGCCAGCGCTTGGTCGCCGACAGCGGTCGGGTCTCCATGAGCAGCACGCGGTCGCCGATGCCGGCGATGCCGTTCTCGTCGTGCGCCTTCACCTTGGAGGTGCGGCGGATGACCTTGGAGTACCGCGGGTGCTTCACCCGGTCCTCCAGCGCCACCACGATGGTCTTGTCCATCTTGTCGGACACGACCAGGCCCTCACGGACCTTGCGCTCGTTGCGCTTCACGGCCGAGTCGGCCGCCTGAGCGGTCTCGGCCGCCACTTCCTGCGACTCGCTCATGCGGTCACGCCCTTTCCGTCCGGTCCGACCGACAGGCCGAGTTCACGTTCGCGCATCACGGTGTAGATCCGCGCGATGTCGTGCTTGACCGTGCGCAGCCGGCGGTTGTTGTCCATCTGGCCGGTGGCCATCTGGAACCGCAGGTTGAACAGCTCCTCCTTGGACTCACGGAGCTTGATCAGCAGCTCGTCGGCGTTGAGCTCACGCATCTCGTTGGCATTCGTCATCAGGATTCACCGCCCTCACGCGTCACGATTCGGCACTTCATGGGGTGCTTGTGGATCGCGCGGCGCAGGGCCTCGCGAGCCACCTCTTCGTTGGGGTACGACATCTCGAACAGCACGCGGCCCGGCTTGATGTTGGCCACCCACCACTCGGGCGAGCCCTTACCGGAGCCCATGCGGACCTCGGCGGGCTTCTTGGTCAGCGGGCGGTCCGGGAAGATGTTGATCCAGACCTTGCCGCCACGCTTGATGTGCCGGTTGATGGCGATACGAGCGGACTCGATCTGCCGGTTGGTC
>JBQGEH010000398.1:0-4898 GCA_052039515.1 Nakamurella sp.
ATCCTGGTCGTGGCCTACGTCGTCTTCGGCGGCATGGGCTCGCTGCCCGGCGCGATGGCCGGTGCCGCGGTGCTGACCTGGCTGCCGGAGTTCCTCAAGGACCAGGTGCCGGCCGAGGACCGCCAGATGTGGATCGGCGCCGTCGTGCTGCTGATGATGATCTTCCGTCCGGGTGGCCTGATCCCGGCCAAGCGGCGGGCCGCCGAACTGCACGGCTTCGACGACGACCCGGGGACCGAACCCAGAGCGGTCCCGGCGGGCGAGGGAATGGGGGGTACCCGGGCATGAGCCACGCGGTGAGCACCGAGAAGTCCGGCGCGCCGTCCGGCACCCGCGACGTCGTCTACGACGTGTCCGGGGTGACCCTGCGCTTCGGTGGTGTGACCAGCCTCAACGACGTCACGCTGCAGATGTACCGGGGCGAGATCCTGGCCGTCATCGGACCGAACGGCGCCGGCAAGACGTCGCTGTTCAACTCGCTGACCGGCGTCTACACCCCGCAGGAGGGCAGCATCGAGCTGGCCGCCCGGGTCGGTGACAGCCCGGCCAGCGTGCTCGGCAAGAAGACCCACGTCATCAACCACCTCGGGGTGGCCCGGACATTCCAGAACATCCGGCTGTTCCCCGCGCTGACCGCGCTGGAGAACGTCAAGGTCGGCATCGAGACACGGCAGAAGTCGGGGCCGCTGTCGTCGATGCTGACCCTGCCGCGCGCCCGCCGGGAGGAGCGCGAGAGCACCAAGCGCGCCTACGAGCTGCTCCGCGAAGTGGGACTGACGCAACGGGCCAACGACCTCGCCGGATCGTTGGCCTACGGCGAGCAGCGGCGGTTGGAGATCGCCCGGGCGCTGGGCACCAACCCGGGTGTCATCCTGCTCGACGAGCCGGCCGCCGGCACCAACCCCGCCGAGAAGCGGGACCTCGCCGAGCTGATCGTCCGGATCAACACCAAGGACGGCGTCTCGGTGCTGCTCATCGAGCACGACATGAAGCTGGTCATGTCGATCGCGCACCGGCTCGTGGTGCTCAACTTCGGTCAGAAGATCGCCGAGGGCACCCCCGACGAGATCCAGAAGAACCCCGCCGTCATCGCGGCCTACCTCGGCACGTCCGAGGAGGACCCGGCCGCGCAGGAGGGGGCCGCCGCCGGCGGCCCGACGCCGATGGACATCACGGAAGGGGCGGCGGAATGAGCCTGCTCGAGGTCGACGACATCGAGGTGCGTTACGGCGCCATCAAGGCGATCAAGGGCATCTCCTTCGACGTCAACGAGGGCGAGATCGTCGCGCTGCTGGGGGCCAACGGCGCCGGCAAGACGACCACCCAGAAGACGGTGTCGGGCATGCTGCGGCCGTCCGCCGGGCAGATCCGCTTCGACGGCCAGCGCATCGACGGCATCCCCGCGCACGAGCTGATCCACCTGGGCATCTGCCACGTCCCGGAGGGCCGGCACGTGTTCCCGCGGATGACCATCCACGAGAACCTCGAGATGGGTGCGTTCCGGTTCAAGAAACCCGACCAGGGGATCATGGACCACGTCTTCGAGCTGTTCCCGCGGCTGAAGGAGCGGATCCGGCAGCAGGCCGGCACGCTGTCCGGTGGCGAGCAGCAGATGCTCGCCATCGGCCGCGCGCTGATGGGCAAGCCCCGGTTGCTGCTGCTGGACGAGCCGTCGATGGGTCTGGCGCCGCTGATCGTGAAGCAGATCTTCGACATCATCAAGGAGATCAACGGCGACGGGGTGACCGTGCTGCTCGTCGAGCAGAACGCCGCGCAGGCGCTGGGGCTGGCCAACCGCGGCTACGTGCTGGAGACCGGCGAGATCGTGCTCTCCGGCAGCGGGCGGGAACTCCTCGCCGACGACCGCGTGCGCGCGGCCTACCTCGGCGAGGAGATCGCCTCCTAGTCGGTCGCGTCCAGGACGGCCGGTGGAGCTCCCGCGGGGGCGCCGCCGGCCGTCTGTCGTTCCGGGGTGCCCGGCGCGAGGTACAGCACCCCGACCGCCCCCAGCAGCAGCGCTGCACCGACGACCGTGCCCACCCCGACCGGTTCGGCCAGGATCGTCACCGCCAGCACCGCCGCGGTGAGCGGCTCGATGAGCGTCAGCACCGCCGCGACGCTGCTCTCGGTGGCCTGCAGGCCGCGGTTGAACAGGATGTAGGCGATGGCGGTCGCGACCACGCCCATCACCGCGATGCCGGCCCAGGCCACCCCGACCGGGACGGGCGGGTCGGCCGGCACCACGTGCGGGCCGGCGAGGATCGCGAACGGAGCCAGCCCGACCGCGCCGACCAGCGAGGTCAGGGTGGTCATGGCGATCGCCGGGGTGTGCTGGGCGAGGTGGCGGCCCAGGATGGCGCTGCCGCCGTAGATGATCCCGGAGCCGAGCGCGGCCAGCACCCCCACCGTCGGGTCCGGGCCGGCCGCCTCGGCGCCGTGCCCGCCGGCGACCAGCACGAGGCCGACCACGGCCACCGCGATCACCGCCGACGGTCGTAGCCCCGGCAGCCGGCGACGCCGGAAGGCCTCCCACAGCGCGGCCACCACGGGGGCGGTGCCGAGGCTGACCATGGTGGCGATGTTGACGCCGGCGGTGGTGACGGACAGGAAGTACAGGCCCTGGTACGCGGCGAGCGCCAGGCCCGCCGCGGTCAGCGCCCACGGGTCGCGGCGGGCGGCGGCGAGCACGCGGCGGAATCCGGGGGCGGCGATGACCAGCATGGCGGCCGCGGAGAACGCGAGCCGCCAGAAGCTGATGTCCATCGCGCCCATGCCGGTGGAGCGGTGGACGAGTTGGGCGATGACGCCGGACGTGCCCCACAGGACGGCGGCGGCGGTGATCTGCACCAGCCCGAGACGGGCGCCGAGGCGGGGGCGGGACGAGGTGTGGGCAGGGGAGTGCGTCATGGGGGGACCTTCGGAGTGGGTCGTCGGTGGCCGGGTCGGGCGACAGCGGACGGCACCGTGCGACGGCGGCCCCGTTCAGGAGGCGTCGTCGGGAGGCGGTGCGGTCAGGGGCGCGGAGGCGGCAGGACCGGCGGCAGGACACTCACGTCGGTCAGCTTAGGGGACCGGTCCAGCGGGTTTCGCCGGGCGGGCGGGCCGCTGAACCTCGGTTGCGGCAGGCAGAATGGGGCGGTCCGGCGGTGAGGGAGGCGGCATGGCGGTCCTGAGCGACCGGGCGGTGCGGGCACTGGGTCGGGCTCTCGGACCGGACGCGGTCCGCACCCGGGCCACCGATCGCCTCGGGATGGCCCACGACGCCTCCCATTTCCTGCTCACCCCCGGGGCGGTGGTGGCACCGGCGGACGCCGACGCGGTCGGCCGGCTGTTCGCGGTCAGCACGTCCCAGCGGCTGCCCGTCACCTTCCGCTCCGGCGGCACGAGCCTCAGCGGACAGGCGGTCGGCGAGGGCGTCCTCGCCGACGTCCGGCGGCACTTCCGCACCGTGGACGTCCTCGACGACGGGCACCGGGTCCGGCTCGGCCCGGGTGCCACCGTCCGGCAGGTCAACCAGCGGCTGGCCCGCTGGGGCCGCAAGCTCGGCCCCGACCCGGCGAGCGAGATCGCCTGCACCATCGGTGGTGTCATCGCCAACAACTCCAGCGGGATGGCCTGCGGCACGGCGCAGAACAGCTACCACACGCTGGAGTCGCTGGTCTTCGTGCTGCCCAGCGGCACCGTCGTCGACACCGCCGCATCCGACGCGGACGCGCTGCTGCGGGCGCGGGAACCGCGGCTGCACGAGGGGCTGCTGCGGCTGCGGGACCGGGTGCGGGCGGACCCGGAGTCGGTCCGGCGGCTGCGACATCTGTTCGCCCGCAAGAACACCATGGGCTACGGCCTCAACGCGTTCCTCGACCACGAGACGCCGGTGGACATCCTGGCCCACCTGCTCGTCGGCAGCGAGGGGACGCTCGCCTTCATCGCATCGGTGACCATGCGGACGGTGCCGCTGCTGTCCGAGGCGGTCACCGGACTGCTCGTGTTCGACGACCTCGCCGGCGCGACCGGGGCACTGCCCGCGCTGGTCGACACCGGGCCCGCCACCATCGAACTGATGGACGCGGCGTCGCTGCGGGTCGGCCAGCTCGATCCGCAGGCCGACCCGCAGCTGCGCGGACTGACCGTCGACCGGCACGCGGCGCTACTGGTCGAGTACCAGGCCGGGACCGCCGCGGAGGCCCGGGACGCCGCCGCCGCCGCCCGGCCGGTGCTGGATGCGCTGCGGCTGGCCGGGCCGGTGGAGCTGACCGCCGATCCGCGCGCCCGGGCCGGGCTGTGGCACATCCGGAAGGGGCTGTACGCCACCGTCGCCGGGGCCCGTCCGTCCGGGACGACCGCCATGCTCGAGGACATCGTGGTGCCGGTGCCCGCGCTGCTGCCGACCTGCCGGGCGCTGACCGGCCTGTTCGACCGCCACGGCTACACCGACAGCGTCATCTTCGGGCACGCCAAGGACGGCAACATCCACTTCATGCTCACCGAGGAGCTCTCCGGCGGGGCGACGCTGGACCGGTTCGCCGCGTTCACCGAGGACATGGTGGAGCTGGTGCTGGACCAGGGCGGGTCGCTCAAGGCCGAGCACGGCACCGGGCGGGTGATGGCGCCGTACGTGCGCCGGCAGTACGGCGACGAGCTGTACGCGGTGATGCGCGAACTGAAGCGGCTGTGCGACCCGCGCACCGTGCTCAACCCCGGGGTCATCATCACCGACGACGACCAGGCGCACCTGCGGCACCTCAAGACGACGCCGACCGTCGAACCCGAGGTGGACCGCTGCGTCGAGTGCGGTTACTGCGAGCCGGTCTGCCCGTCCCGCGACCTGACCCTCACCCCGCGCCAGCGGATCGCGCTGCGCCGCGAGATCGCCAACGCCGAGCTGGCCGGCAACCACG
>JBQGEH010000399.1:0-2338 GCA_052039515.1 Nakamurella sp.
ACGCGTCGGCCAGCTCACCGGCGGCCACCAGCACCGACGGTCCGCGCAGGAGGCTGGTGGTCTCGGTGACCTCGACGCTGACCACACCGCCGGGGATCTGCCCCCGCAGCACACCAGTGGACGCGCCGAGATGGTCCAGGGCGGCCACCGCGGCCGCGACGGTGCCGGTGCCGCAGGATCGGGTCTCCCCCACACCTCGTTCGTGCACGCGCATCGACACCGCTCCACCGACCGGCAGGGTCAGGACTTCGACGTTGACGCCCTCGGGGAACTGCCCGCGGTCGAACCGCACCGGTGCGGCGACGTCGAGCGCGGCCAACTCCGCCTCGGTGAGGGTGAGATCCAGGCAGGCCAGGTGCGGGTTACCGACATCGATCCCCACACCGGTGAACACCCGGCCGCCGACGGTGGCGGTGCCGGTCCCGAGCCGGTTGATCTTGCCCATCTCGACGGTGACCTCGGCGTCGACGGCGTCGGCGCGGTGCACCACCACCGGACGCGGGCCGGCCAGCGAGCCGACCACGAACTCGTCGCGCTGCTCCAGGCCGCTGGCCCGAAGGTAATGGGCGAACACCCGCACCCCGTTGCCGCACATCTGGGCGAACGAGCCGTCGGCGTTGCGGTAGTCCATGTACCAGTCACCGGCGTCGACACCCTCGGGAAGCCGCTCCAGCACCCCGGCGGCCACCACGGCCCCGGCCGTGGTCACCCGAAGCACACCGTCGGCGCCCAGCCCACGGCGGCGGTCGCACAGCGCCTCGACCGCGGCAGGTGCCAGGTCCAGGCGGGCGTCCAGGTCCGGCAGCAGCACGAAATCGTTCTGCGTGCCGTGCCCCTTGCTGAAGATCACCTGATCAGGATACGTTGCGCCACCGCGCGATCACCTCGTCGGCAAGCCCGGCTGCCGCACCGTCGAGCCACCGGACGCGATGGTCCCGGCGGAACCAGGACCGCTGGCGGCGCACGTAGCGGCGGGTCCCGATGAACGTCAGCTCGTGCGCTTCGGCGAGTTGCTCGGCCGTCCCGCCGGCATCCAGCGCGGCGATCACTTGCGCGTAGCCCAGCGCCCGGGCCGCCGTCACCCCGTCACGCAGTCCCTGATCCAGCAGCGTGTGCACCTCGTCGACCAGTCCGTCGTCGAACATCACGTCGGTGCGCGCAGCCAGCCGTTCGTCGAGAATCGCGGTGTCCCAATCCAATCCGACGCTCATCGCGTTCCACCGCGGCGCCCCGATCCGTGGTGCCGAGGCCGCGAACGGCTGGCCGGTCAGTTCGACGACTTCCAGTGCCCGCACGATCCGGCGTCCATCGGTGGCCAGGATCGCGGCGGCGGCGGCCGGGTCTCGGGAGGCGAGTTCGGCATGCAGCGCGGCGACTCCCACCTCGGCCAGCCGCTGTTCCCAACGGGCCCGCACCTGGGGATCGGTGGCCGGGAAGGCCCAGTCATCGAGCAGCGACTGGATGTAGAGCATCGAACCGCCGACGATCACCGGGACGTGCCCCCGCCCCACGATGGCCTCCACGTCGGCGACGGCGGCCTGCTGGTAGCGCGCGACGGTGGCGGTCTCGGCGATGTCGAGGACATCGAGCTGGTGGTGCGGGATGCCGCGGCGCTCGTCGACGGGGAGCTTGGCGGTGCCGATGTCCATCCCGCGGTACTGCTGCATGGCATCGGCGTTGACGATCTCGCCGCCGAGCCGTTCGGCGATGTCGAGCGCGAGTGCGGACTTGCCGGTGCCCGTCGGCCCGATCACCGCGATCGGGCGCGTCGACTTCCCCGCGTGGCTTCGCCGCGTCACGGCACCCAGAGGCCGACGAAGTAGCCCACCCCGTACGGCGCGCCGCGCATTAGTTCCTCCGCCGAGCGCGGGCCGGACCCGGCCAGGCCGGCCAGCACCTGGTAGGCCACCCGACCGACGATCCCGGCGGGCGCCTCGGCCAGCGCGACGGTGTCACCGACGGCCAGCGCGTCGTCGAGAGCGGCCTGCACCGGCTCGGCATCCGGGTCGTAGCCGCCGGGAGCCGGCGGTGTGAGGGTGTTGGCACCGTCGGCGACCACCAGCACCCCGACCGGCCCGGGGCGGCTGTCCAATTCGGCGCGCAGCGCGCGGCCCGCCGCGAGCGCGGCCTGCGCGTCCAGGTCGGCGGGGTACACCCGCACCTCGGCGCGGGCAGCCGGGTTGGCCTGCCCGCGCAGCCAGCCGGTGAACAGCGCACACAGCGGTAGCGCACTGACCGTGGCAGGGGCCTGCGGTGACAACGCAACGGGGATGTCGACGCCGTACCCGGCGAAGGTGCCCGCGGTGTCCGGGCCGATCGCCGCGGCCGTGGGGCCGAC
>JBQGEH010000400.1:0-1985 GCA_052039515.1 Nakamurella sp.
GGCCGCCTCGGGCCGGGTCGACGCGGCCGCGACCGCGCGGGCCCGCGCCACGGCCGCGCGGTGCTGCGCCCGGGTGACCCGGGGTCCCCGGGACCGCGACGACGAGATGGACCGGGTGAGCAGGAAGTTCACCAGGGAGAACACCGCGATGATCACGGCGAAGATCCAGCCGACCGCCGCGGCCTGGCCGAGGCGGTCCTGCCAGTCGCCGAACCCGAGCTCGTAGAGGTAGAGGACGACGGTGGTCCACTGGTTGTCGGCGCCGCCCTTACCCCCTCCGGTGACACCGCCGTCGTAGAGCCGGACCTCGTCGAAGATCTGCAGCCCGCCGATGGTCATCGTCAGGGTCACGAAGATCATCGTCGGCCGGATGCTCGGCAGGGTGACGGAGAAGAACTGCCGGAGCCGCCCCGCCCCGTCGACGGTGGACGCCTCGTACAGCTCCCGGGGCACGGCCTGCATGGCGGCCAGGAAGATGAGCGCGTTGTACCCGGTCCACCGGAACACCACCATCGAGCCGATGGCCATGTGGGACAGCAGCCGGTCGGAGAAGAACGGCGAGTCCGACCCCGTGAGCAGGCCGAGCTCCTGGAGGTTCGGCACCAGCAGCCCGAACTGCCCGAACACCTGGCCGAAGATCATCGCGGTGGCGACCGGCATGACGACGAACGGCACGAGGACGCTCATCCGCCAGAAGGTCCGCACCCGCAGGTTCTGGTCGAGCACCGCCGCGATGAGCAGCGCGAGGACCAGCTGCGGGACCGCGCCCCACAGGAAGATCGAGAACGTGTTCTCCAGCGACCGCCAGAACAGCGGCTGCCGGAGCACCCAGGTGAAGTTGTCGAGCCCGACGAAGTCGCCCATGCCGGCCCGGCGGTGCCAGTCGTGCACCGCGACGACCACGTTGAACAGGAGCGGGAACGCCCCGAAAACCGCGAACAGCAGGAAGAAGGGCGAGACGTAGAGGTAGGGCGAGACCTTGATGTCCCACCGCGAGAACCGCTGACCCCACCCGACGCGGCGCGCGTCGGGTGGGACGGCCGACCTGGTCGACATGGGCGGTCTCAGTCCGCGGTCTCGAAGCCGAGCGCGTCGAAGTCCGCGACGACCGACTCCCAGGCCTGCTCCGCGGTGGCGCTGTCCGACTCGACGAGCCGGATGCCGTCCGTGACGAGCGTCTGGATGCCGGCGAAGTTCTCGCCGCGGTAGCCGCCGGCCGCCGCGTCCCCGGCCGCCGCGGCGAGGTCGCCGTAGATCTGGCCGACGCGCTGGTCGCCGAAGAACGGGTTCTCGGCCTCGGCGATCTCGGGTGCGGACATCGCCTCGAGCTGCGAGGGGAACTGGCCGGTCTCGTCGAACCAGTCGATCGCCGCGTCCGGGGTGGTCAGGTAGTCGGCGAGCTCGATCGCCCAGGCGGTGTTCGGGCCGGTCGACGGGACCGCGAAGAACGAGCCGCCCCAGTTGCCGCCGCCCTCGGGGAACGTGCTGGCGATGCGCCAGCCGTCGACGCCGTCGGCGTTGTCCGCGATGATCCCGGTCATCCACGCCGGGGTGACGACGCTCGCCCACTGCCGGTTCTGGAACCCGGCGCCCCAGTCGGCGTGCCCGATGGCGATGCCGGCCGAGACGTCGTCCTCGGCGGCGTCCGCGAACATCAGGAACAGGTCCTTCACCTCGGTGTTCTCCGCGAGGTCGTACGGCAGGCCCGACTCCGGGTCCTCGAACGCCGCCGGCAGCAGGTTGATCGCCGCCTGGAACGCGTTGGTCAGCGAGTCGACGAAGTAGTTGTCGCTGGTGGCCACGTACTGGCGGCCCGCGTCGAGGAACGTCTGCCAGGTGGCGTCGTCCCCGCCGATGAGCTCCCCGAACGACTCGGGGTCGGTGGCGAGGCCCGTGCCCGCGAGCATGTCCTGGTTGAACGCGATCGCCAGCGGCCCGATGTCCGTGCCGTAGCCGGTGATCGCGCCGTCGACCGAGCCCTGCGC
>JBQGEH010000401.1:0-3453 GCA_052039515.1 Nakamurella sp.
GGTTGAAGTCGACGAAGATCCGCCGCCCCCGCTCCTCCTTCCACCACGCGGTGGTGACCAGGTCCGGCAGCCGACGTTCGAGCTCCCGGGCCACCCCGATGACGGCGTGCCGCACGTCGAGGAACTCGAGCTCCGGCACGATCGGCACGTACACGTGGATGCCGCGGTTGCCAGAGGTCTTCGGCCACGCGGTCAGTCCGATCCCGGCGAGCAGCTCCCGCAGGGCGTGCGCCGCCTCCGCCGCCTCCGCCACCCCCACCCCGGGCTGCGGGTCCAGGGCGCTGCGCATCTCGTCGGGCCGGGCGATGTCGGCCGACCGCGCCGGCCACGGGTGGAAGGTCACCGTGTTCATCTGTGCCGCCCACACCGCGGTCGCGACCTCGTCGATGACCAGCTGCGGATGTCGGCGCCCGGACGGATAGGTGCACATCACCGACCGGGACCAGGCCGGCGCCCCCTTCGGCGGGTTCTTGGAGAAGAACCGTTCACCGTCGACCCCGCCCGGGAACCGCTCCAGGCTCACCGGCCGGTCGCCGGCGTGCCGGACGAACGCGTCACCCACCGCCACCAGGTACCGGGCCAGCTCCAACTTGGTCACCCCGGCCTCGGGCCACAGCACCCGGCCGGGGCTGCTCACCCGCACCGACCGCGTCTCGCCGTGGGGACCGGGGATCTCCAGCACTTCCGCGTCGGGCATGCGCCGACGATAGAGCGTGGGTCCGACAGTCGCGGGACCACATCTCCGCAGAAGCCGAACGACCACGAGGACGCCCACCCTGCAGGGTCGGCTTCGTCGCAGTCGTTGGGCTTCTGCGGACAGGGGACGACCGCAGCCCCCGCACCCCCTCGCGCCCAGCGACCCCGACCAGGGAGACTGACCCGGTGCGCCTACCCGTGATGCCCCCGGTCGCCCCGATGCTCGCCAAGCCCGCCGCCGCGATCCCGGCCGGGCAGCTGTACGAGCCGAAGTGGGACGGGTTCCGGTCGATCATCTTCCGCGACGGCGACCAGGTGGAGATCGGCAGCCGCAACGAAAAGCCGCTGACCCGCTACTTCCCGGAGGTCGTCGAGGCGGTGCGGGCGAACTTCCCGGACCGTGCGGTGATCGACGGCGAGATCATCGTCCCGAACTTCGACGGGAACACCCTGGACTTCGAGGCGCTGCAGCAGCGGGTGCACCCGGCGGCCAGCCGGGTGACCATGCTCAGCAAGGCCACTCCCGCCAGCTTCGTCGCCTTCGACCTGCTCGCCGTCGGCGACGAGAACCTGATGGACGAGCCGTTCAGCGTCCGCCGCCGGCGTCTGCAGGAGGCGCTGGCCGATGCGCGGCCGCCCGTGCACGTCACTCCGGCGACCACCGACGGCGACGAGGCGCAGCGCTGGTTCTCCGAGTTCGAGGGTGCGGGCCTGGACGGGCTCATCGCCAAGCGGCTGGACCTGCGCTACCAGCCGGACAAGCGGGTGATGACCAAGATCAAGCACGAGCGGACCGCGGACTGCGTGGTCGCCGGCTACCGCACCCACAAGACCGACGACGAGGCCATCGGCTCGGTGCTGCTCGGGCTGTACGACGACCGCGGGGTGCTCGCCTCGGTCGGCGTCATCGGCGCGTTCCCGATGGCCACCCGGAAGAAGCTGTTCGCCGAGTTGCAGCCGCTGGTCACCGACTTCGACGGCCACCCGTGGAACTGGGGCGCGTTGATGGAAGGGGAACGCACCCCGCAGAAGAACGCGGGCAGCCGCTGGAACTCCGGCAAGGACCTGTCGTTCACCCCGCTGCGACCGGAACGGGTCGTCGAGGTCCGCTACGACTACATGGAGGGGGAGCGGTTCCGGCACACCGGGCAGTTCGTCCGGTGGCGCCCGGATCGCGACCCGGCGTCGTGCACCTACGCCCAGCTCGACCGGCCGGTGCGCTTCCACCTGGCCGACGTGCTCTCCACCTGACAGACGACGACGGCGGCCGACGGGACGAACCCGCCGACCGCCGTCGGAAAAGCCGGAGAGATCAGGCCTTGGACGCCGCCGCACTGAGCGCGGTCACGAAGTCGTCCAGCCCCCACGGCAGCGACAGCGCGGTCGGCGGCGACACCGACGACACCAGCGACTCGCCCTCGATCGAGGCGACCGTGCCGGCCTGGAACTGACCCATGGTCGAAAAGGTCGGGTCGGCGGCGATCTCGGCGGCGCGGTCGGCACCGGAGGTGTAGCTCAGCAGCACGTCCGAGGTCAGCTTGTCGACGTTCTCCAGGCTGAGGGTGTAGTAGAACGTCGCCTCCTTGCTGTCCAGCTCGGCGACGCTGGGGGCCACCGTGAACCCGAGGTCCTCCAGGTACTGCACCCGCGGGTCGGCCTCGGTGTAGACGTAGAACGCGGCCGGGTCGATGGCGACGGCGGCGATGGTCTTGCCCTTGAACTCGGGGTGCGCGGCGGCGGCGTCGGCGACCTGCTGATCGATGCCGTCGAGCAGGGTCTGGGCCTCGGCGCTTTTGCCCAGCGCGGTGCCGGTGGTGGTGATGACGTCCCGCCACGGGGTGCTCCACGGCTGGTCCGGGTAGGCCACGGTCGGGGCGATGGCGGAGAGCTTGGTGTAGTCGGCCTCGGTGATACCGGAGTAGGTCGCCAGGATGAGATCCGGCTCGGCCGCGATGATCTCCTCGAACGCCGGCGACTCGCCGACGGTCAGGGTGGCGGGCTTCTCCGCACCGGCCGCGGTCAGCGCCTCGGCGAACCAGGGCATGTAGCCGTCGGCGTCCGCGCCGTAGCTCTGCTTGTCCACCGCGACCGGCGCGACGCCCAGGGCCAGCGCGGCGTCACCGGATCCCCAGCCGAGCGCGACGACGCGCTGCGGGGCGGCGGTGATCTCGGTGGAGCCGAAGGCGTGCTCGATGGTCACCGGGAACGCGGCGGCCGTTTGGGTGCCGGACGATGCGGACGCCGACGACGACTCCGACGAGCTGGACGCGCTGGACGAGCTCGACGGGGTGGTGCTGGACGCGGTGGTGGACGAGCCGGTGCTGTCCCCGCCGCAGGCAGCAGCGGCGAACAGCACGGCGATCAGGCCACCGACCAGGGCCGGACGACGGAAGGACACGGGAACTCCTCGGGGGAATGACATGGGAAGGACGGGTGAGTGAGGTGAGCCTATCCTCACTTGCTGTCGTTCTCGTCATCCGACCGCGTAGGGAAGATCACGCCGGTGAGCGACGCTCCGGGACGACCATCGGGGTGCCGGTCACCGGATCGGCGATGATGCGGCAGGGCAGACCGAACGCCGAGCGCACCGCCTCGGCGGTCAGCACCTCCGCCGGCGGTCCTTCCCGGACGATCCGCCCGTCGGCCATCACCACGAGGTGGTCCGCGTAGCGCGCGGCCAGGTTGAGGTCGTGCAGCACCATCACCACGGTGGTGCCGCCGGCCCGGTTGAGCTCGCACAGCAGCTCGAGGACGTCG
>JBQGEH010000402.1:0-13572 GCA_052039515.1 Nakamurella sp.
GGGGGGGCCCCCCGGGGGGGGGGCGGGGGGGGGCGGGGGGGGGGGGCGCGGGGGGGGGGCCCCCGCCCCTCGTGCGTTCGGGAGTTCGGGTGGGGCCCCGCCCGCGGTGGGAGGGCGGCTCGGTACCCCTCCCCGGCCCCGACCGGGGCACGGCCCCCGCGCCGCTACCGTGCTCGGGTGTCCTCCGTCCCGGCGCGCAGCGTCAACCGGCAGATCCTCGCGCTGGCGCTACCGGCGCTCGGGGCGCTCGTCGCCGAACCGCTGTTCCTGCTGGCCGATTCGGCGATCGTCGGGCACCTCGGGGTCGCGCCGCTGGCCGGGCTGGCGCTGGCCGGGACGGTGCTGACCACCGCGGTCGGGCTGAGTGTCTTCCTCGCCTACGGCGCCACCGCGGCCGTCGCGCGCCGGGTCGGTGCCGGTGACCTGGCCGCCGCGCTGCGCCACGGCGTGGACGGGATGTGGTTGGGGGTCGCCGTCGGCACCGCGCTGCTGGTCGTCCTGCTACCCGCGGCCGGCCCGCTGGTCGCGCTGCTCGGCGGCGACGGCGAGGTCGCCCGGCAGGGCGCGATCTATCTCCGCTGGTCGGCGCTCGGGCTGCCGGCGATGCTGCTCGTGCTGGCCTGCACCGGGGTGCTGCGCGGCCTGCAGCGCACTGTCCCGCCGCTGGTCGTGGCGGCCGCCGGCGCGCTGGTCAACGTCCCGGCGAACCTGCTGCTGGTGTACGGCCTCGACCTCGGCATCGCCGGCTCCGCCATCGGCACCGTCGTCGTGCAGTACGCGATGGCGGCCGCCCTGACCGTCTCCGTCCTGCGCGCCGCCGGGCCGGGCGGCGTCGGCCTGCGGCCCTCGCCGCACCGGATCCTGCACGCCGGTCGCGCCGGCGTCCCGGTGCTGCTGCGGACGCTCACGCTGCGGATCGCGGTGCTGGCCACCGTCATGGTCGCCGCCACCAAGGGCGAGGTCGCGCTGGCCGGCCTGCAGGTGACGTTCAACGTGTGGAACCTGCTCGCACTCGCCCTGGACGCGATCGCCATCGCCGCCCAGGCGCTCACCGGTCACGCTCTCGGCGCCGGGGACGCGGTGGCCGTCCGCGCGCTGACCCGCCGGATGCTGCAGTGGGCGTGTGTCGCCGGCGTGGTCCTGGGGGTGGCGCTCGCGGCGGTGTCGCCGTTCGTCGGCCGGCTGTTCAGCCCGGACCCGGCGGTGGTCGCCGCGGTCGGCGCCGCCTGTCTGGTGCTCGCCGCCGGCCAGCTGCTGTCCGGCTGGGTGTTCGTGCTGGACGGCGTCCTGCTCGGTGCCGGCGACGGTCGCTACCTCGCCGTCGCCGGGGTGGTGAACCTGGTGGTGTACGGGCCCGCCCTGTGGCTGGCCGCCCGGCTCGCCCCGGACGGCACCGCCGGTCTGGTCTGGCTGTGGGCGGCCTACGCCGGGATCTACATGCTGGCGAGGGCGGTCACCCTGGGCCTGCGCTACCGCGGGGACGGGTGGCTCGTCCTGGGTGCGTGAGGTCGACTCCCCACCGGCCCGGACGGGACGCGGGTACGCTGGAGCGTCCTCGAAAGCACACCCGCAGCACCTGAAGGACTCCGTCATCAGCCAGGACATCTCCGATCAGTGGGCCGCCCCGACGGCCCCCGGATCGACCCCCCGGAACGGCGCCGCCCCGGCGCCCGACGGCCACTCGCCCCGGCCGGCCGCCGCGGCCGCCGGTCCGCACGCCGATCCCCCGGCCGCCGCCGCACCGTCGCCCACCGCGCCGCCCGTTCCCGCCGACGAACCCGGCGACGACGGTGACGGCCTGTCCCACGAGCAGCGCTACGTCACCGTGCTGTACCAACGCCTCGACGACCTGTGGAACGAGACCAAGGACTCGCTGCGCCGGGCCCTGCGCGAGACCGACGGAACCCCGCAGGGACTGACCAACCGCGACGTCGCCGCAGCCCGCTACTCCGACCGCCTGCAGCAACTGGGTGCGGCTGAGTACGGGCTGTGCTTCGGCCGGCTGGACTTCGACCCGGACCGGCCGCGGACCCCGCACGCCGACGGCGAGCAGGACGGCCGCGCCGCCGACCCCGACCGGCTCTACATCGGCCGGCTGGGCCTGTACGACCACGACTTCGAGACGCTGCTCATCGACTGGCGGGCACCCGCCGCCCGGCCGTTCTACCTGGCCACCGCGGTGTCCCCGGCCGGGGTCACCCGCCGCCGGCACATCCGCACCCGTCGCCGCCGGGTGGTGTCCATCGACGACGAGTCGCTGGTCTACGTGCCCGGGCAGTCGGCCGCCCCGACGTCGCTCACCGGCGAGTCGGCGCTGCTCGCGGCCCTCGGCGCGGCCCGCACCGGCCGGATGGGCGACATCGTCGAGACCATCCAGGCCGAGCAGGACCGGATCATCCGGTCGGAGGTCAACGGGGCGCTGGTCGTCCAGGGTGGCCCCGGCACCGGCAAGACCGCGGTCGCGCTGCACCGCGCCGCCTACCTGCTCTACACCCACCGCGAGCGGCTGGCCACCCGCGGCGTGCTCGTGGTCGGCCCGAACTCGACGTTCCTGCGCTACATCGAGCAGGTGCTGCCGGCGCTCGGCGAGACCGCCGTGTCACTGGCCACCGTCGGCACCCTCTACCCCGGCGTCCGGGCGACCGCCACCGACGACGCCGCGGTCGCGGTGATCAAGGGCGACCCCTCGATGGCGGCGATGATCGCGGCCGCGGTGGCCGACCGGCAGCAGCTGCCGCACCGCGGCGACACCGTCCGCTTCGAGCGCTACGACCTGCCGTTGGACCGCGCCCAGGTCACCCAGGCCCGGCGGCGCGCCCGGGGGTCCCGGCAGCCGCACAACAAGGCCCGGTCGATCTTCATCACCGAGATGCTCACCGCGCTGGCCCAGCGCTACGCCGACCAGGTCGGGGAGAACGTCGCCGGCGGCGGCAACCTGCTGGACCGGCAGGACCTCGCCGACGTGCGCGACGAGCTGCGCGGCGACGGGCGGGTGCAGTCCGCGCTCAACGAGCTGTGGCCGCGGCTGACCCCGGAGCGGCTGCTGCAGGACCTGTTCGCCTCCGACGACGCCATGGCCCGCATCCGGCTCACCCCGGAGCAGCGGGCGCTGCTGCGCCGCGACCCGTCGTCACCGTGGACGGTCGAGGACGTGCCGCTGCTGGACGAGGCCGCCGAGCTGCTCGGCGTCGACGACCGCGCCGAGCAGGCCCGGGCCCGGCGGCGCCGGGAGGAGGAGGTCGAGTACGCGCAGGGCGTGCTGGACGTCATCGAGGGTTCCCGCTCGGCCGACTTCGAGGACGACGCCGAGGAGGAGATGCTGGTCGCGTCCGACCTGATCACCGCGGACGTACTGGCCGACCGGCAGGAGGACCTGTCCCGGCTGACCACCGCCGAGCGGGCGTCGCTGGACCGGGAGTGGACCTACGGGCACCTCATCGTCGACGAGGCGCAGGAGCTGTCGCCGATGGCGTGGCGGACCCTGATGCGCCGGTGCCCGACGCGCTCGATGACCATCGTCGGTGACGTCGCCCAGACCTCCGACCCGGCCGGGACGTCGTCGTGGCGGCAGGTGCTCACGCCCTACCTCGGTGAGCGCTGGCGGCTCGCCGAGCTGACGGTGAACTACCGGACGCCCGCCGAGATCATGACGGTGGCCAACGACGTGCTCGCCGTCATCGACCCCGACCGCACCCCGCCCGAGTCGGTCCGGGAGACCGGCGCGGCGCCGACGGTGACCGCGGTCGACGCCGACGGCCTGGTCGCGGCGATCGTCGCAGCCGCCGAGGCCGAGACCGCCCGGCAGCGGGCCGAGGTGGGCGAGGACGAGGACGAGCCGGTCGGGACGACCGCGATCATCGTGGCCGACGACGCGTTGGCGCCGCTGACCGCCGCGGTGCACGCGGCCCGCCCGGGGCTGCTCGAGGAGGACCCGTCCGACGACCCGGACCTGCGCCGGCCGCTGGTGATGCTGACGACCCGGCAGGCCAAGGGCCTCGAGTTCGACGCGGTGATCCTGGTGGAGCCGTCGGCGATCGCGGCCGAGTCCGGCCGGGGGCTGAACGACCTGTACGTGGCGCTGACCCGGCCGACCAAGCGGTTGTCGGTGCTGCACACGGAGCCGCTGCCGGACGTGCTGCGCTCGTTGCGCTGACCCGCGACCGCCGGCGGCCGTGTGCGGTGCGGCCGCCGGTGGGCACTGCTGGGACATGGACACCGGGGACGCCACCGACGACCGGCACGACCTGGCCCGCTTCGTGGCCGCCCAGGACGGCGCCTACGAGCGGGCCCTCGCCGAGGTCCGCCGCGGCCGCAAGACGGGCCACTGGATGTGGTTCGTCTTCCCGCAGGTCGCCGGCCTCGGGTCCAGCCCGATGGCGCAGCGGTACGCCGTGCGGTCGCTGGACGAGGCCCGGGCCTACCTGCGGCACCCGGTTCTGGGGGCCCGGCTGCGGGAGATCACCGGGGCGGTGCTGGCGCTGCCGACGGACGCCACCACCGAGGCGGTGTTCGGCGGCATCGACGCGGTCAAGCTGCGCTCGTCGATGACGTTGTTCGCCCGCGCCGACCCGGCCGAGACCGCCTTCCCGGCCGTGCTCGACCGGTTCTACGGCGGCGCCGCCGACGGGGCGACCGACCGGCTGCTCACCCGGTGACCGGTTCCCGTCGCCGGGCGGCCCGGCCGCTCAGGCCGTCGCGCGCTGCCCGTTGAATGCGCGGACACCCAGGGTGACCGGCGCGTTGGTCGCCGCTCCGGAGACGTAGCTGAGCACCCCGACCGTGCCGGCGGGCAGCACCGCGCCGGTGTCGGTGCCGGTGACCGTCCAGGTGTCCGGCTCGGCGGTACCCGCGAGCCAGCCCTTGGCCTGCAACTGGGTGGTGGTCCCGGTGGTCACCGCCCGGAACCGCAGATTCAGGTCGGCACCGGCGGTGTAGACGAGGTTCGGCACGGTCAGCACCGCGAGCTGCGTCGTCGTGGACCCGACGATCCGGTTGAGCTGGAGGTTGACCTTGCCGGCGTTGGTGCTGAACGCCGCGGTCATCCGGTACTCACCCGAGCTGCTGCGCCGGGCGATGGCCGACACCAGCGTGGTCCCGCCGGCCGGCGCCTTGTCCAGGTTGACGGTCAGCCGCAGGTCGACGTCGGACTCCGACACCGCCCCCAGGATCGCGGTCCGGGTCTGGCCGGCGTTGCCGGGCAACCGCCCGAGGCCGTTCCCCACGGTCGCGGTCGGGGTGGCCGTGTTGACCGTCCACGAGCCGCCGACGGCGGCGGCCCCCCATCCGGAGGTCGTGGTCCGCGCGAAGGTGTCGTCGGCGAACACCGGCGTCGCCGGCGGGGCGGTGACGGTGACCGACGCCGTGGTGGTGCCGGTCGCGCCGGCGTTGTCGGTGACCGTCAACGTCACCGGGTACGTCCCGGCGGCGGCGTAGGTGTGCGAGGTGGTCGCACCGGTGCCGGTGGTGTTGTCACCGAAGTTCCAGGCGTAGCCGGTGATGCTGCCGTCCGGGTCGGAGGACCCGGTGCCGCTCACCGATGCGCTCAGTCCGGAGGTCGTGGTGGTGATCGCCGCGGTCGGCGCCTGGTTGGCCGGCGGCGGGGCGGTGACGGTGACCGACGCCGTGGTGGTGCCGGTGGCCCCCGCGTTGTCGGTGACCGTCAACGTCACCGGGTACGTCCCGGCGGCGGCGTAGGTGTGCGAGGGGGTCGCACCGGTGCCGGTGGCGTTGTCGCCGAAGTTCCAGGCGTCCCCGGTGATACTGCCGTCCGGGTCCGCGGAGGTCGTCCCGCTGAGGTCGACCGTCAATCCGTTGGTCGTCGAGGTGATCCGGGCCGTCGGGGCCTGGTTCGGCGCGGTGCCGCGGGCGGTCTGGAAGTGGGCGGCGACCCGTTCGGGGCTGAGCACCGCGTTGTAGACGGCCGGTTCGTCGATGGTGGCGTTGAGGAACGAGCTGGTCGACCCGCCGGTGGGGTCGGCCCCGACCCGCCAGTAGCCTGTGTAGCCGGCGGTGGCCCGGGCCGGGTCGGTGCCGACCGGGGCGCCGTCGACGTACAGCGTCATGCCGCCGGTGCCCTGGGTGGCGACCACGTGGTGCCAGGCGCCGTTGTTGTACGCCGTGGGGCTGACCACCACGGTCGCGGCGGCGGCGCTGCCGGAGCGGAACGCGACCCGGCCGTCGTCGCGCAGGTAGACCTGCCGGTCGTTGGTGGTCGACAGCGTGGTCCGGTTGTTGCCGAAACCGATGAGGCTGCCGCCGGTGGTCGAGGTGGTGCGGAACCACGCCTCGACCGAGTAGACGCCGGGCGCGGTGAACGCGGCGTCGGAGGCCAGCGAGCCGCTGGTGCCGTTGAACAGCGTCGCCGGGTTGGTGGTCCCGGCGAGCGCGCCGGCCTGACCCCGGGTGGTGCCGATCTGGTAGGTCGCGGGGTACCGGAACGGGCCGGAGTCGCCGGCGGTGAGGCCGGTCAGCTCGGTCAGCCGCCAGTAGGCGGTGGGCTGATCGGCGAAGACGGCGGCTCCGTAGGCGTCGGCGGGAGCCGCCGGCAGCGTCGAGGTTCGGCCGGCGGCGACCCACTGGGCGTTGACCTGCTGGACGCTGAGCACCGTGGGGTACACCGACACCTCGTCGATCGCGCCGTTGAACCAGCCGCCCGAGCCCCACCCGGCGAGCGTGTCGCCGCCGATCCGCCAGGTGCCGACGTAGTCCTCGGCGGCGGTCACGTCGGACCGCTGCCCGACCCGCACCCCGTCGACGTACAGCACCATGCCGTTGCCGCCGAGGGAGGCGACGGCCTGGTGCCAGGCGCCGTCGTTGTAGCTGCGGGCGCTGGTCAGGGTGGTGCGGGCGGTCGCGAAGACGCCGAAGTTGACCTGCCCGTTCGTGCTCAGCCAGATCTGCCGGTCCCGGTGCGCGGAGTTACCGGTGGGCAGGTCGGAGAAACCGATCACCCGGCCCCCCGCCGTGCTGGTGGTGCGGAACCACGCCGACACGGTGAAGGTGTCGGGGGCGGCGAGCGTCCCGGAGGCGGCCAGGTCGCCGCCGGAGGTCCCGCGGAACGTCATCGCCGCGTCACCGGGAATGGCCCCGGCCGTGCCGCGGGTGACGCCCACGTTCGGGACACCGGGGCTGAACCCGGCGAGGTCGCGTGCCGGCCCGGCGGACTCGTTCAGCGGCCAGTACAGCGACGCCCCCTGGTCGAGCACGGTGCGCCCGTAGGTGGTGGGACCGCCGTCGCCGGCCGCGGTGACGGTCGCGGTGCCGCCGGTGACGCTGTTGCCGTCGCTGTCGTTGACGAGGATCCGGTAGCTGTAGGAGGCGCCCGGGGTGAGTCCGGTGTCGACGACACCGAACGGCGGCCGCTCCCACTCCGCCGAGGCGAGGTCCTGGGTGGCGATGGTCGTCCACGGTCCGGACGGCGAGGTGCTGCGCTGGATGCGGTGGGTCAGCACCCGGCTGTCCCGGTCCCAGTCGGCGGTCGCGGAGACCCGGACGGTGCCGGCGGACGGCGACGAGAGATCCGGCAGGTAGCTGCTCCCGCTCAACCGGGGGCCCTGCTTGCCCGGGGCGAGGCTGCGCACCGCGAATCGTACGAGACCCTGCTGGGCGGTGCCGTTGACGGTCGGGAACTCCCCACCCAGGACGACGTAGTCGGCGTTGCCGGTCACGGTCCAGGCGGCCTGCGTCTTGCCGGTGAAGGTACCGGCGTCCAGCCGCGGGAACCAGGAGTACAGCGACGGAGCGGGCACTCCGGGGTAGCTCGCGTAGCTGCCGCCGATGGCGTCCCGGGTCAGCGTGCCGGTGACCTCCTTGGTGTAGGCCACCCCCCGGTTGAAGTTCCAGGTGGCGGGCTGCGGCCAGCCCATCTGATTCCCGCAGTAGTGCGAGTGCCCGACCTGGTAGACGGCGGCGGGGCCGGCCCAGACCCCGTAGATGTCTCCGTGGCAGTCCGACAGCCACTGCACGGTGCCGTCGTTCGGGTCGATCCGGAAGGCGCCCTCGAGCGCACCGGTGGAGTTGTACTTGTACACGCCGCCGTAGATGGAGGTGCCGTCCGAGGACAGGGTCAGCACGGAGGCGTTGGGGCCGCCGGAGAAGAACGTGGCGTTGGTCTTCCAGGGCTGCACGGTGGCGCCGGTACGGGTGTCGACGGCGCCGATGCCGCGGGCGGACACCCCGTTGAGCGTCTGGAACATGCCGCCGACGATGAGCTTGCTGCCGTCCGGCGAGAGCGCCATCGAGTGGACGGTGCCGTCGGCGGACGGCGCCCAGGTGGTGAGCGCCCCGGACGCCGCGGTGAAGGCGGCCAGCCGCAGCCGGCTCGACGATCCGACGGCGTCGAAGGCCCCGCCGACGTAGAGGGTGTCGGTGGTGGCCGCCAGCGCACTGACCGTGTAGCTGGTTCCGGCGGTGAACGACGTGCGCAACGCCCCCGTCGCGGTGTCGAAGGCGGCGACGCGGTTCTTCGCGACGCCGTTGACCGAGGTGAAGCTGCCGCCCACGTAGAGGGTCTTGCCGTCGGGGGACGCCGCGAGCGCCTTGACCTGGCTGTTCAGCGACGGCGCGAAGGACGTCAGCACCCCGGTGGTCAGGTTGTAGGCCAGCAGGTTGGCCCGGGGGGTCTCGTTCTGGCCGGCGGGTGAGCCGGCTGGCCGCGCCGAGGTGAACTGCCCGCCGACGTAGACGGTGTTGCCGACGATGACCTGGGTCCACGCCACCCCGTTGATCTGCGCGGTGGGCAGGGCGTCCGCGGTGACGACACCGGGGGTGCGGGCCTGGACCGGTGCCGGTTCGGCGGCGGCGAGCGGCGCCGGGCCGGCGACGACGGCGGTCAGTCCGGCCAGCAGGCAGCCGGCCATCGCGGCGGCGAGCACACGGAGCCGGGACGGCAGCGGACGGGCGTGGCGAGACATGTGGAACCCCCGGGTCTGCACCGGACGGCCCCACCGGTGTGGCGGGCGCGGCACCACGATCAGGTGGTGGATGTCCGATGTGCCCGATAATTTACCGGCCCGGCGGCGGAAAATCACCCTGAGAGTCGAAACCGTGGGACAGGACCACGTCGATCAGGCGCCTGTGGATGGATTCCGGTCACTGCGAGTCACCGTTCCGGGCGTGTCGCCGGGCTGGTCCTCAGGGCCGGGCCGTGCACCGTCGCATCGCTGATCCGCCGACGGCCCCCTGGGTCAGCGCGGTGTGAGACCACCCGGTCCGGAACCACCTGCACGCGGGCCCCCGAAGCCACCCGGCCCGGCGTCGACCACCAGGTGCGCGGCCATCGAGCCGACCACCAGCGCGGTCAGCATCAGCGCCGCGACCAGCAGCACCAGCCGCCACGAGGGATCCAGCTCGGACCAGCGGGCACGCCAGCTCCGGTCGGCCGGTCCCACGGGTGCCGGGGCGGGCGGCAGGTCGGCGACCAGCGGCGCGAGCTCCCGCACGTGCACCGCGGCGAACGCGGCGGCCATCCGGTCGCTGCCCTCCCCCGGGGTCAGGCAGCCGGTGCCCACGGCGTGCTGCAGAGCCAGGACGGTCGCCATCCGGTCGGCGTCCGACGCCCGCATCGGTGGACCGGGCGGAGCGGCCGCGGATCGCTGGTCGGCGGCGGGAAGGCGCACGGTGGCGTCGGCGGTGGCGGGCCGGGGGGCGTCGGCGGCACTGGTCATGGATCTCCTACCCGGTGGCGGGGGGTGTCGGCGCCATGATGGCACCGCCAGCTGAGTGCCGACCCTGGCCGGAGGTGTACACCCGCTGACCAGTCACGACAGCGTCCAGGCGTGGCCGGCGTCCGCTTCGGGCACAACATCGGGTGACCCGCAGGCGCGGCGCCTTCGACGGCTGCCACCCCGGGTCCGGGCCGTACCGCGCCGGGCGTCGCCCCGCCCCGCTGCGCGGTCGGCCCGTCAGACTTTCCGCGCGGGGGCCGTCGGGCCTCAGAGTTCGGCGGCCGGGATCCGACGCCCGTTCTCCCGCACCCCGTCGGCGAGCTCGCGCCAGGGGCCCTGGACCAGCGACTCGCCCAGCGTGGTCCGCCGCCGCCCGGCGCGGAACTCGTAGACGAAGCGGTCGTTGCCGTCCGGGTCGGCGCCGGCCGCGGCGGGCCGGTCCCACGGGCAGGCCTCCACCAGCGATTCCCAGCGATCGGGGTCGGGCTGCTCGTCGACGCGCAGCTCCCACCCCAGCGTCATCCCGGCGAACCCGCCGGACCGGAGCACGTTGACCTTCATGCCTCCAGTGTGTACGCCGTCCGCGGCCGCGGGACCAGGGAGACGTCGCATCCGGTCCGGACCGGTACGGACGGTGACACCGGGGTCAGCGGCCCCGCTTCAGCGGCAGGCCCTTGACCTCCAACCCGACCGTCTCCCATCCCTGGCGGACGGCGAGTTCCTCGCGGGAGCGGACCCCGAACCGGGCGCGGGCCGCCTTGGTGGTGGCGGTGGCGAAGCCGGCGAACCGCACGGTGGGGGTGAGTGAGCCGTTGGTGAGGGTGTCGTACCAGACCCGGCCGACGGTGTCCCAGGCGTTGCCGCCCAGTTCCCGGGCGGCGACCGCGAACGCCCGGTTGGGGCTCCCGGAGTTGAGGTGCACCCCGCCGTTGTCGCTGCTGGTCTTGATGTAGCGGTCCATGTGGTCGGGTTGCGGGTCCTTGCCGAGGACGTCGTCGTCGTAGGCCGTGCCGGGGGCGATCATCGAGCGCAGCGCCGCGCCCTGCACCGCCTCGGTGAACAGGCCGGCACCGATCAGCCAGCTGGCCTGGTCCGCGGTCTGCCCGTCGCGGTACTGCTCGACGAGCGCACCGAAGACGTCGCTCACGGACTCGTTGAGCGCGCCGGACTGGCCCTGGTACACGAGCCCGGCGGTGTACTGGGTGACGCCGTGGGCCAGCTCGTGCCCGATGACCGACAGCGACGCGGTGAAGCGGTTGAACACCTCGCCGTCGCCGTCGCCGAACACCATCTGGCTGCCGTCCCAGAACGCGTTGTCGTAACGGGTGCCGTAGTGCACGGTGGCGTTCAGCTCCAGCCCGGAGCCGTCGATGGAGTCACGGCCGTACACCTGGGCGTACAGCTCGTAGGTGGCGCCGAGGCCGTCGTAGGCCTCGTTGACCGCGACGTCGTCGGTCGGTCCCTCGCCCTCACGGCGGACGACGGTGCCCGGCGTCTGCTCGGTGTTGCGGGCGTCCCCGATCGTCCGGCGGGGGCCGGCGGGCGTCGTCGGCGCGTCGGCACGGACGCCGCTGGGACGGCCGGCGGGCGGCGCCGGCTCCCCGGCCCGGGCACTGCGGGCGACCCGGATCTCCCGGTCGTGGGCGAGCGTCGCGGCGGCGGCGCTGCGGGCTTCGAGCAGCCGCTCCGCCTCCAGGGCGGACAGCTGGGCCAGCAGGTACGGCGGGACGATTCCGTGTCGCATGCCCCGATAGTGGCACGCGGCACCGACAGTGACCCGGACCGCGGTGCGACGCGACGACAGCGGCCACGCGCCTCGCTCCCCCGGTGGACGCGGACCGCGGGCGTCACCGGACGCGGTCGTCAGACCGAGTCCGACCCGTCGTCGGCGTCGGGCGCACCGGTACCCCGCGCCTCGTACCAGGCGGCCAGCGCGCGGACCGCGTCCAGGGTGTCTGCCTCCGCGGCGGTCTTGTCGTCGCGGTAGCGCAGCACCCGGGCGAACCGCAGGGCGACTCCGCCGGGATACCGACGGGAGCGCTGGACGCCGTCGAAGGCGATCTCGACGACCTGCTCCGGACGCACGGTCACCACCCAGTCGGACCGGTCGACCGCCAGCGCGCTGAAGCGCTCCGTCTGCCACGCCAGCGTCGCGTCGGTCATTCCCTTGAACGTCTTGCCGAGCATGACGAAGCCACCCGGTGCCGCGGGATCGCGGGCGCCGAGATGGATGTTGGACAACAGCCCCTGCCGGCGGCCGCTACCCCACTCGACGGCCAGCACGACGAGGTCCAGGGTGTGTCGCGGCTTGACCTTGATCCAGCCGGCGCCGCGGCGGCCCGCCTCGTACGGCGCCGCCAGGTCCTTGACGACGACACCCTCCTGACCCGCGGCGAGCGTGTCGGCGAAGAAGGCGGCGGCCGCCTCGGGGTCCGCGGTGATCAACCGGTCGATGAGGTAGGCCGCGGGCACCAGCGCGCCGAGCCGCTCCAGCCGGGCGGCGAGCGGCTGGTCGATCAGCTCCTCGTCGCCGCTGACCAGCAGGTCGAAGAAGAATACGGACAGGGCGCCGGACCCGTCGGGGATCACCTGGGTGGCCGTCCGGGACGCGGTCTCCTGGAACGGCCGGGGCCGGCCCGCCTCGTCCAGGGCGATGACCTCCCCGTCCAGCACGACCCGCTCGACCGGCAGCGCGGCGACGACGGCGACCACCTCGGGCAACCGCTCGGTGATGTCGTCGAGGCTGCGGGTGAACAGCCGGATCCGGTCGCCGTCGCGGTGCGCCTGGACGCGGATGCCGTCCAGCTTGGTGTCCAGGCAGGCCGGCACGCCGTCGCCGAGCTTGGCCAGCGCGACGGCGACGTCGGGGGCGCTGGACGCGAGCATCGGCCGCACCGGGGTGCCCACCCGCAGCCCGAAGGCGGCGACCGCGTCGGACCCGGCGGTCAGCGCCGCGACGGCGACCGGTCCCGTCGCGCCGGCGAGCATCACCGCCCGCCGGATGGCCGGCAGCGGAACCCCGCTGGCCAGCGCCAGCGCTTCGAGCACCGTGGAGTCCAATGCGCCCTGCCGGATCTCGCCGCCGACCAGGCGGCGCAGGAACCGCTGTTCGTCGGGGGTGGCGCGGCCGAAGAGCGCGCGGACGGCGGTGGTGCGGGCGGCCGACGACCCCGCACCGGCGAGTCCGGCGATCCGGGCGAACGCCGCGTCCACCTCGACCACGGTCAGCGTGGGCTCCACCGCCGGAGCGGGCAGATCACGCAGGGTCGCGTGGCCGATGCCCGTACGCCGCTGCCGCAGCTCCCCACCGAGCCAGGACACCACGATGTCGATGTCGGCGGGGTCCGCGGTGGTCAGCAGGGCGGCGAGCGCGTCCCGTTTGGCCAGCCGGGAACGGGTCGCCGCCACCGTGGCCGACGTGGTGACCAGCGCGTCCAGGAGCATCCGGTCATTGTCACCGCCGGCACCGACAGTGCCGTCCGGGGCGGCCCCGGCCGTCGTTTGCCCCCACCGGACCCCGGGTACCCGCCAGGACGGGACGGGTGGCGCACGCCGCCCGGTCACCGGCCGGTCGACTCCGGCTCCCGTGACCCCCCGCCGGGTCGCTCCCGGCCCCGGACACCCGCCGGACGACGTCCGGCAGAACCCCTGCCGGCTCCGGTCCGGCGGACACAGAAAGGCAGTACGACATGGCCTACAAGCCGAGCTTCACCGTCCCGTCGATGTCGCTGGAGGCCGGCGCCCAGGTCGCCGCGGTCCTGCAGGACCGGCTGCACGCCCTGAACGACCTGCACCTGACGCTGAAGCACATCCACTGGAACGTGGTGGGTCCGCACTTCATCGGTGTCCACGAGATGATCGACCCGCAGGTCGAGGTCGTCCGCGGCTACGCCGACGAGGTCGCCGA
>JBQGEH010000403.1:0-6113 GCA_052039515.1 Nakamurella sp.
TCGCAGGTGCTGTTCAAGGTCGAGCTGCCCAACGCCCTGCCGCTGATCATCTCCGGCATCCGCAGCGCGGCGCTGCAGGTCATCGCCACCGCGACCATCGCCTCCTACGTCTCCCTCGGCGGGCTCGGCCGGTTCGTCTTCACCGGTCTCGCGCAGCAGGACTACAGCCAGATGGCCGCCGGTGCGGTGCTGGTGGCGGTGCTCGCGCTGCTCATCGACCTGCTGCTCGCCCTGGTCCAACGTCTCGTCGTGTCCCCGGGGGTGAGCGGACGCTTCCGGGCCCAACCCGACCCCGCGTCCGCCGCCACCACGGCGAAGCAGCCCGCGGTGGCCTGACCCGGCGCCGCCCGTTCCATTCCCTCCGTCCGAACCCCCACCCGTCCCGATCGCACCACCACAGGAGAAGAAATGCGCACCAGATCCACGGCCCTCGCGGCCCTCGTCAGCGCGGCGGCCCTCGTGCTGACCGCCTGCGGCGGCTCGTCCGACCCGCTCAGCACCGGCTCGTCGACCACCAGCAGCAGCCCCACCTCGTCGGCGTCGAGCACCTCGTCCTCGTCCGACGCGACCTCCGCCGGTGGCGGTGCCGGCGCGACCGGCTCGACCTCGTCCGGCTCCGAGGCCAGTGGCGGCGGCACCGTCAAGATCGGGTCGGCCAACTTCCAGGAGAGCGCGCTGCTCGCCGAGATCTACGCCGCCGCGCTCGAGGCCAAGGGCGTCACCGTCGAGAAGACGCTGAACATCGGCAACCGCGAGGCCTACTACAAGGCCCTCCAGGACGGCTCCATCGACCTCATCCCCGAGTACTCCGGTGCTCTGCTCTCGTACAAGGACAAGGCCGCCACCGCGGTCTCGGCCGAGGACGTCTACGCCGCACGGCCGGCCGTCGTCGAGCCGGACGGGCTGCAGGTGCTCGAGCCGTCCCAGGCCGAGGACAACGACTCGCTGGTCGTCACGCAGGAGACCGCGTCCAAGTACAACCTGAAGAGCATCGCCGACCTCGCCCCGGTCGCCGGTGAGCTCACCCTGGGTGCGGCGGCGGAGTTCGAGACCCGCGCCGACGGCGTGCCCGGCCTGCAGAAGAACTACGGCGTGACGTTCAAGTCCTTCACCGCTCTGGATCCCGGCGGGCCGCTGAGCATCAACGCGCTCAAGAGCGGGCAGGTCGACGTCACCGACATCTTCACCACCGACCCGTCGATCTCGGCGAACAACTGGGTGCAGCTCGAGGACCCCAAGAACAACTTCCGTGCCCAGCAGATCCTGCCGCTGGTCCGGGCGTCGCTGGCCGGCGAGGTGTCGGACACGCTCAACGCCGTCTCGGCCAAGCTGACCACCGAGAACCTCACCGAGTCCCTGGTCCGGGTCTACTCCAACGAACCGGCCGAGACGGTCGCCAAGGACTGGCTGACCCAGAACGGCCTCATCTGACCGCTCCGCCCGCCTGACCGTCCCGCACCGCCCCGACCGCTTCCGGTCGGGGCGGTGCGGCGTCTCGGGGTCCGCCGCGTGTTTGACTCGGAGTCCCGGCGGCGACCGCCCTCGGGTGCGCGCCGACCCGGAGGACCCGACATGGCCTGGTGGCAGGTGCTGCTGTTGATCGCGTTCCTGGGGACGGTGGCGTTCTACACGGTCAAGGTCATCCGACCACCCCGGGACTGACCGCCGGCGGGGACGGGTGGGCGTCCGCGCCGTCCCGGGAGTGGAAGGATCGGGGCCATGCAGTCCGCACCTGACACCACGACCGACCCGGCCGCCGCCACCACCCCCGCCGCCGACGCGTCCGCTGCCGCCACCTCGTCGACCACCCGGCCCCGGGTGTTGTCCGGCATCCAGCCCACCCACGACTCCTTCCACGTGGGCAACTACCTCGGCGCGCTGCGGCAGTGGGTGGCGCTGCAGGAGACCCACGACTGCTTCTACTGCGTCGTCGACCTGCACGCCATCACCGTCGACCAGGACCCCAAGCTGCTGCGCGCCAGGACCCGCGCCTCGGTCGCCCAGCTGCTCGCCCTCGGCATCGATCCCGACCGGTCCGCGCTGTTCCTGCAGTCCCACGTCCCGGCGCATTCGCAGCTCAGCTGGGTCATGGAGTGTCAGGCCTCATTCGGTGAGGCGAGCCGGATGACCCAGTTCAAGGACAAGGCCGGCCGCGTCGCCGCCGACCGGGTCAGCGTCGGCCTGTTCACCTACCCGGTGCTGCAGGCCGCGGACATCCTGCTCTACCAACCGCACCAGGTGCCGGTCGGCGAGGACCAGCGGCAGCACCTGGAGCTGACCCGCAACCTCGCACAGCGGTTCAACTCCCGCTTCGGCAAGACGTTCCGGGTTCCCGACCCCTACATCCTCAAGGCCACCGCGAAGGTCTACGACCTGACCAACCCGACGGCCAAGATGAGCAAGTCGGTGCCCGCCGGGTCGCTGGACCTGCTCGCCGACCTCAAGGCCAGCGTCAAGAAGATCAAATCCGCGGTCACCGACACCGAGCGCGAGATCCGCTACGACGAGACCGCCAAGCCCGGCATCGCGAACCTGCTCGGCATGCTGCAGGCGTTCACCGGCACCTCCATCACCGACCTGGAGACGCGGTACGAGGGCAAGGGGTACGGCGACCTCAAGGGCGACCTGGCCGACGTCTTCGTCGCCTTCGCCGAGCCCGTCCAGGCCGCCGTCGCCGAGTACCTGCGCGACCCGGCCGAGCTCGACCGCATCCTCGCCGCCGGCGCGGCCCGCGCCCGCGAGGTCGCCGACCGGACCCTGGCGCGGGTCTACGAACGGGTCGGGTTCATCGCCCCGGTGTCCGCCGGGTAGACACTCCGTGCAGGCCTGTACCTGACCGGGGCCACCCACCGGAGCACCGACCGAGACACCGAAGGGGCCGTTGACCGATGGACAAGCCGACGCTCGCCGACGCGACGTACAAGACCCACGAGCAGGCCCGCAAGGACGCCGAGGGTCCGATCGCGCCGGTCAAGGCCGGCCAGCGCTTCGCCAAGAAGCCCTGGGTCGCCCACCTCATCCGGATGTTCACCCGCTTCGGCGACCGCCTCGGCAACTCCTTCGCCGCGGCCATCACCTACTTCACCCTGGTGTCGCTGGTGCCGATCCTCGGCGTCGCGTTCTCGGTGACCGGGTTCGTCCTCAACGGGCGGCCCGACCTCATCGCCAAGTTGAAGGAGCAGGTGACCTCGGTCTTCGCCTCCGCGGGCGGGGAGTTCACCGACGGCATCAACAAGGTCATCGACACCGCGGTCGAGGCCCGCCTGACCGTCGGCATCATCTCGTTGCTGGTGGGTCTGTACACCGGCATCGGCTGGATGACCAACATCCGCACCGCCGTCCAGGCCCAGTGGCGCCCGCGCTGGGAGGTCAAGCCGGAGGACCAGGACTCCTTCGTCAAGGGCCTCGGCAAGGACCTGCTCGCCCTGGTCGTCCTCGGGGTCGGCGTCCTCGTCTCGGTGCTGCTCAGCGCGATCGGCACCGCGCTCACCGGGGTGTTCGCCCGGCTGCTGGGCCTGGACGACGTCGGCTGGGTCACCGCGGTGCTGCGGATCGTGCCGATCCTGCTCGCCCTGTGCGTCAGCATCGCGTTGTTCAAATTCCTCTACACCTTCCTGCCGGTGCACAGCGAGGAGGTCCCGAAGCGCGAGATCTGGCGCGGCGCGATCGCCGCGGCGATCATCTTCGAGCTGTTCAAGCTGCTGCTGTCGACGCTGCTGCAGCTGCTCGGCGGCTCGGCGTCGGTGGCCGCGTTCGGGTCGATCATCGTGCTGCTGGCCATCGTCAACCTGGTCGCCCGGATGGTGCTGATGATCGCGGCGTGGATCGGCACCAGCAACTCCCCGGCGATCCCGGACATCGAGGACGAGGTCGCGCTGGTCGTGCAGCCGGAGTACCGACCGCGCAGCGTCCCCGCGCTGGCCGGCGGCCTCGGCGTCGGTGCCGCCGCCGGATGGCTCGCCCGGACCGTGAAGCGCCGCCGGACGGACTGAGCGGCCTCAGGCGGGCTTGCGGGCGACGAAGCCGAACACCGTCACCGCCGAGAACGCCACCCCCTCGGCGGCGGCCGCCCGGTAGCGGCGGATCGCCTCGTCGGCCTCCTCCCGGGTGACCGCCCGTGCCTCCACCGCCATCGCGGCGTTCACGGCCAGCAGCGGCGAGGTGAGCGCCAGCGCCGCCGGCATCACCAGGGCGCTCGACCCCACGTCGGCGTCCAGCACCAGCCCGGCGTCGCGGACCTGACGGGGGATCCACCGCGCCGCGCTCGGATTGGGGCTGCGATCCAGGAACGCGGCCAGCATCCGGGCGTCCACGTCCGGGTCCACGTCGGACGTGACCCGCGTGCGGTGGTCGGAGTCCAGCAGCACCGCCCGCCCACCCGGTCGGAGCACCCTGGCGATCTCCGCCACCGCCGCGGCCGGGTCCTCGAGGTGCTGCAGGACGCGCTCGCACCAGACCAGGTCCACGCTCCCGTCCGCCACCGGCAGCGCGTCGGCGGTGCCGTCGACGTAGCGCACCGCGGGCCTGTCGGCGGCCGTGCGCTGCCCGGCCACGGCCCGCAGCCGGGGGTTCGGTTCCACCCCGACGACCGCTGTCCCGGTCAGCGCGGCCAGTCGCCGCGTCATCGTGCCGGTGCCGCTGCCCACGTCGACCACGGACTCCCCGGCCTGCGGCGCCACGACCTCCAGCGCCCAGTGCCGCAGGCGCTCGATCGCCGGTGCCGCGTCCTGCATGTCGAGCAGCGCCAGCATCCGCTGGACCGTCCCTTCGTCGCGGGCCGACGCCTGGAACAGGCGGTCCCCGGCCGGCGGCTGCTCGGCTGACGTCATCGATCCCCCCGACGGAGAACCCGGCCACGGACCGGACGTCCGCGTCGTCCCCCCAGCGTGAGTGCCGGGTGACCCGCTGTCCAGACCCGCCACCCCACCGGGGAGCACCGCCGGCGGGACACGGCAGGATGACGGGATGCCCACATCCCCGTCCGGCCGCCTCGGTGTGATGGTCGACCGAAGCCTGCCCCCGGAAGAGCTCCTGCCGTTGGTGACGGCCTGCGAACGTGCCGCCGGCGTCGACGACGTGTGGGTGGTGGAGGACCTGAGCTGGTCCGGCGCGATCGGCGCCGCGGCCACCGCGCTGGCCGCGACCCGACGGCTGCACGTCGGGATCGGCATCGTCCCGGCGCCGCTGCGCAACCCGGCGCTCCTGGCCATGGAGCTGGCGTTCCTGGGGCGGCTGCACCCCGGGCGGCTCACCGCCGGCATCGGTCACGGCGTGCAGAGCTGGATGCGTCAGGTCGGCGCGGCGGTGCCGTCGCCGCTGTCGCTGCTCGAGGAGACGTTCGATGTGGTGCGGGCGCTGCTGGCGGGGGAGACGGTCGACCACGACGGCCGGGCGGTGCACGTCGGCGACCTCACCCTGGTGCACCCACCCACCACGCCGGTGCCGCTGCTGGCCGGGGTGACCGGGCCGAAGTCGCTGCGGCTCGCGGGACGGGTCGCCGACGGCACCATCCTCGCCGAGGGCACCGGCCCCGCCGAGATCGCCGCCGCCCGCGCGCTCATCGACGAGGGGCGGGCCGACGCTGACCGGGACGAACCACACAGGATCGTGGTGCTCGCCTACGTCCTCGTCGCCGACGACCCGGCGGCCGCCGCCGACGCCACCCGGCAGGCCCGCGTCGACGTGGCCACCCCGCTCGGTGTGGACCCGGACAGCATCTTCGTGCTCCAGGGACCGGTCGAGGACGTCGTGGCCGGCCTGCGCGAGCTGTGGGCGGCCGGCGCCGACACCGTGGTCGTCCGGCCGATCGGCGATCCGCGGCCGCAGGTCGAGGCGATCAGCGGAGCGCTATCGCGGCTCTGAGCCCTCGGGTCCGTCGATGTCCGGTGCGGGGCCGGCCGGTGCGGCGGCGGTCCGCTGCCGCCGGCGGACGACGACCACGGCCCCACCCGCGGCCAGCAGCACCAGCGCGACGACCCCGATCCACCAGGCCGGACCGGCGTCCGCGGTGTCCGCGGTGTCCGCGGCCGGTGCCGCCGCGGTCGTCGGCGCCGGTTCCGGGGCGGCGGTGCTCGGGGCCCCGGTGGTCACGGCCGCTGCGGACGACGACGCGG
>JBQGEH010000404.1:0-2919 GCA_052039515.1 Nakamurella sp.
CGTTCCTCCTCGAGACCCAGTCCGCCGACGGCGCTCCCGGCGTCTCGTCGGACCTGCCCGATCCGCACGACTACCTGCGCGACCTTCGCGCCTTCCTCAACCGGCGCGACGGCCCCGCGGTGATGCTCGGCGAGGTCAACCTGCCCTACCAGGACGCCAGGGCGTTCTTCGGCGACGAGGACGGCGACGAGCTCACAATGCTCTTCGACTTCCCGCTCATGCAGGCGATGTACCTGGCGCTCGCCCGGGGGGACGCCGGCCCGGTGCGCACCGCCCTGACCAGCCGCCCGCACACCCCTCACGACTCGCAGTGGGCGGTCTTCGTGCGCAACCACGACGAGCTGACGAAGCCCAAGCTGAGCCGCGCCGAGCGCCAGGAGGTCTTCGACGCCTTCGGTCCGGACGAGTCCATGCAGGTCTACGGGCGCGGGCTGCGGCGCCGGCTGCCGTCGATGCTCGACGGCGACCGGGACCGGATCCGGCTCGTCTACAGCCTCGCCCTGTCGCTGCCCGGCACGCCCACTCTCTTCTACGGCGAGGAGATCGGGATGGGGGAGCAGCTGTCGCTGGACGGCCGCATGGCGGTCCGCACCCCGATGCAGTGGGCGTCCGGACCGGCCTGCGGGTTCAGCGGCGCCGACTCCTTCGACGCCCTCTGCCGGCCCTTCCCGGACGCCCCCTTCGCGCCCGACCAGGTCAACGTGACCGACCAGCGGCACGACCCCGACTCCCTGCTGCGCTGGATGCGGGAACGGCTGCGCATCTACCGGGAGTCGCCGGAGCTGGGGTGGGGCGCGGTCACCGTGCTCGACCAGCCGCACGGGGCGGTGTTCGCGCACCGCGCCGACTGGCGGGGCGGGACCCTGGTGCTGGTGCACAACCTCGGGCCCGATCCGGTGGACGTGCCGTTGTCCCTGCTGGACCGGTCCGGTCACCGGCTCGTCGACCTCGTCGACGTGGACCGCTCGGAGACCGTGGGCGGGGACGGTGCGGTGACGGTCCGGCTGGGCCGCTACGGCGGCCGCTGGTTCCGGGTCGTCGGGCCGGACGAGCTGGTCCTGGTCTGAGGCGTCAGTCCTCGCGGTAGGGCACGACGCCGGTGATCCGGTGCAGCACGAACGTCCGGAGCTGGTTGGACAGCCGGTCGAAGGCGGCGACCGTGCCGCCGGACAGCGCCAGCGGCTCGACCAGCCGCCGGGTCGGCGACCCCTCGGCGTTGACGTACTCGATCCACACCGGCAGCCGCAGGCCCGCCGCCTCGCGCAGCGCGGTCACCGCCTCGGTGGGGGTCTGGGCGGCCGCGCCGGTGGCGGGCTCGGCCGTGCGCATCCGCTGCACGACGACGGCCAGCTGCTCGCGGCTGGGGGCGGCCGGCTCGCGCCACCGCTGGTGCACGGTCAGCCCCGGCTTCACCCGCCGCGGCGCCGCCTGCAGGGTGACCACCGCGCCGAACTCGTCCTCGGCGACCGGGGCCATCCCGGCCTTGCGCAGCTCGGTCAGCAGCTCGTCGGTCTCCGTCGCGGTGATCGCGATGGTGGGAGCGAGCCGGCGCAGCAGGATGCCGGCCGTGGCCGCGAACGCGATCGCCTGGTCGATGATGACCGGGTCGTCGCAGCGCAGGTACGACGACGCCATCCCGGCGCGCAGCACCCCGTGCCGGCGGGCCAGGTCGTCGATGAGATAGGTCAGGGCCTGCGGGATCGGCGTGGCCGACGCCTCGGCGAACAGCCGGTGCAGCTCCGCCGCCGACCGGCCGCGGTCCAGCGCCCGGCGGACGCTGGCCGGGGTCACCCGGTACACGGTCGCCGAGCCCGCCGATTCGATCTCGGCGACCACCGCGAGCTCCTCGGCGAGTTCGGGCACCAGCCGCCCGGGGGCGACGACGGTGAGGTCGGCCTGCACGAGCACGGTGCGGACCGGCTCCGGCAGCGCCTTCGCCAGCGCCTCGGCGACGTCGTCGGAGCCGGCCAGCAGTTCCCGCCCGGCCGCGGTGAGCGCGTCGAACGCCACCACGCCCAGCTCCGTCGCCTCCCGCAGCACCGCGGCGATCACCCGGTCCCGGCGGTCGGCGCCGCGCAGCGGGCTGCGCACCGCGAGCACCGCCGCGATGTCGGCGGCCGACCACGCCGCGCCGGCGGGCAGCTCGGCGAGCACGCCCAGCACCCACCGCCGGTCGGCGGGTCCGCGCAGCCAGCTCAGCTCCGACGCGAGCAGGTTGAACGGCTTGCCGTTGGCGTCGGGCTGACCGGCCCGGGCCGGGTCGCGGCGCAGGTCTAGCCAGTGCTGGACGACGAACGCCCAGGCGTGCTCGTCCGGCAGCGCCAGCCAGCTGTCGGCAGCGCTCGTCGGCGTCCAGAACGCGGCCTGCCGGCCGACCCCGTCGGGGGCGGTGACCAGGTTGCCGGCCACCAGCAGCTCGACGAGCAGGCTCAACGTCGGCTCGTCGACCTCGAGCTCCCGGGCCAGCCGCCGGGTCTCGCGGACCCCCAGTCCGCCGGACTTCAGCGCGGGGGTGGACGTCGCGGTCAGCGCGTCGACCAGCCGCCGCAGCTGCCGCAGCACCTGCAGGGCCTGGCCGGCGCCGGTCGCGTCCACCGTCGCCGCTCCCGGCCGGCGGCTGGCCGGCAGCTCGGCCTGCGGGTGCAGCTCGCCCAGCGGCCGATCCCCCCGCAACGCCAGCCCCACCTCGCGGGGCAGCTCGACGAGCCCGGCGTCCTTGCGGATCAGCAGACCCTGGGAGACCAGCTGCCGGATGGTCGGCGCCAACGGTCCCGACGGGGCGACGGCGCCGACCGGCGGGCCGACCGCGAGCTTGTCCAGCACACCGCGGGCCCGGTCACCGAGGTCGGCCAGCAGCGCGGCGACGGTGGTGTCGTCCAGTCCGGTCTCGGCGCCGAGGCCGGCGGGGTGCGGGCCCAG
>JBQGEH010000405.1:0-1642 GCA_052039515.1 Nakamurella sp.
GGTCGTCAAGCAGGCCTCGACCGACGCCGACGGTCTGTCGGTGCCGGCCCGGACCGTGGCGGTGTTCGAGGGCTGACGCCGACCCTCGAATCGACACCACCGCCGCCCCGGGACCCGGTGCCGGGGCGGCGGTGTCGGTGCCGGAAGCTGCCAACACGGCGTAGCCCTCGGCCTGGCGCCGTGTAGACCCCAGCCACCGGCGGTGGGTAGCATCCTGCCGGCCGTCGCGGCACACGGACGGACGTGTGGCGGCGCCGCGAGTGCCGGCGGAGTGCGCCGCCGGCGCCGGATGAGAGGACCCGTCGTGGACGTCGTGAATCTGCCCGCCAACTGCCCACCCGACCGCTTCTACCGCGGCGGCCGGCGGATCACCGAGTTCCGGGGGACCGCCGCCGGCGGTGACCACGAGCCGGAGGACTGGGTCGCCTCCACCACCGCCCTGTTCGGCGAGACCACGCTGGGGCGGCCCACCCACCCGGACGGCCGCCCGCTGCGCGACGCCGTGACCGCGGATCCCCGGGCCTGGCTCGGTGACGCGCACCTGCGCCGCTTCGGAGCCGACACCCGGCTGCTCGTCAAGCTCCTGGACGCCGGGCAGCGGCTGCCGGTGCACGCGCACCCCGACGGCGCGTTCGCCGCCGAGCACCTGGGCTGCGCCCACGGCAAGGCCGAGGCCTGGTTCGTCCTGACCGCGGGCGAGGTCCACCTCGGACTGGTCGACGACGTCGCCCCGGCGACCCTGCGCAGGCTGGTGGACGAGCAGGACACCGAGGCGATGCTCGGCCTGCTGCACCGCATCCCGGTCACCCCCGGCGACGTCGTGCTCGTCCCACCCGGGGTGCTGCACGCCATCGGCGAGGGAGTGTTCATCGTCGAGGTCCAGGAGCCCGAAGACCTGTCGATCCTGCTGGACTGGCGCGACTTCGACCTCGACGGCGCCCGCGACGGGCATCTCGGTCTGGGCTTCGACGTGGCCCTGCGGGCGGTGGAGCACCGCGGCCGGAGCCGGGCGGAGCTCGCCGAGCTGGTGCGTCCGGCCGGGTACGGCGCGTCGGTGCTGCCGGCGGCCGCCGAGCCGTGGTTCCGGCTCGAGCGGCTGGCGGTCACCGGACCCGTGCTCACCGAGCCCGGGTTCGCGGTCGTGGTCGTCCTGTCGGGCGAGGTGACCGTGCGACCCGGCCTCGCGCTCCCGGCCGGCAGCACCGCGGTGGCCCCGTTCGCCGCGGGCCCACTGTCGTTCGACGGCCGCGGCGAGGTCCTGGTCTGCCGGCCGCCCCGCGCGGACTGACCCCGTTCACCTCCGCCGCCCGACGGGCATCCTGGACGGGGTGACCGACCCGACGCCCGACCCGTTCCCCGCCGGCTTCTTCGACCGAGCCGACCCGACCCCGGAGGCGGTGTTCTACGCGCCCACCCGGCTGGTCACCCACATCGACGACGGTGCCGTCGCCGCCGTCGGCGAGCTGTACGCCGAGCTGGGCCTGGACGGCAGCGCCGGTCCCAGGCGAATTTTGGATCTGATGTCCTCCTGGGTGTCGCACCTGCGGTCGGAGCCGGGTGAGCTGGTCGTGCTGGGGATGAACGCCGCCGAGCTGGACGCCAACCCGATGGCCACCGAGCGGATCGTGCAGGACCTCAACGC